>DUZK01000255.1 GCA_013349495.1 Deltaproteobacteria bacterium | reverse complement strand
AGGTCGTTTCCGGCAAAGCCTCTCATGGGGCCCTGAACCATGGTCTCCAGCATGCCCGTACCGGCATAGGTTTTCAGACTGTCATAATCCATCAGGTTCCTCGTCGGTCCTGAATGGCACCTGCCGCAGTCGGCGGCAATGATATTCTTTATGGTCGGTTCGTAATAGGGACCGTTTGATGGCGGCGGTTTCGCTTGTGCCAAAACCATCGGATGCGACCGTCCGGCTCTCATGCCGGCAGAACCGTTCTCTGCACGGATGGGGCCGCTTAAGATAAACAGGTGGAACAGTCCGCATAACAGGCTGATGATCCCTCTTTTTCCCATGAATCCGTTTATTGTAATGATTCCATAAAACCCGGTTGTTTACTCGTCCTCGTCCTGCTCGCGCTGAAGCTCCATCACTTTGGAAAAGCATTGGGCGGCCCGGGTGTGATCTTCTTTCCGCTCATAAAGAAAGCCGAGGTGTTGAAAGTATTTGATCTCCTCAGGACCGAGCTCGGCGGCTTTTTCCATGGCTTCCACCGCCGGGTCGATCTCATCCATCCGGTCCAGGGCGATTCCCAGCAGGTAATAGGCCTTGGGATTGTCGGGCGTCAGCTCGATCAGTTGTCTCAATACCTCCGAAGCCTGTTTATAGTCTTTGAGTTTCAAATAGATCCCGCTTTTACGGTGCAATGCCCCCTTGTGGCCGGGATTGAGATTCAATACCCGGTCAAAGGAACGGATGGCGCCTTTGTGATTTCCGGAAGATGCCAGACCGATCCCGAGATGGAAGTGGGCTTCCGGATTGGAAGGATCAAGTTGGGCCCACTCCTTCAGGTAGCTCAGGGCTCTCTCATGAAGACCCTTCTGGGCATAATGATTACTGATGTTCCGGTAAATCTTTGCTTTATCGGTGTGGGTAAGTTCAAAAAGGCTGTTATAGAAATTGAGTGTGCGGTTCAGCAGCCGGCCGCCGAATAGCATGAGTGAATGCAGGTAGAAGATGGTTGACGGCTCTGATGTGTCCGGTTTTTCTCTTTTTTCTTTCCGGATGCTTTCTTTCTTTCCGGCGGTCCCGGGTTTTTCTGCCTGTTTACCGTTATTCTCCATCTCCTCTTCCTCAACCTCGGGCCTCTGATGTTTTTTCTTAACCATCTGTTTTCTCCTTTTCCATTGGCGGAATAACTCCTGCCAACATGGCAATAAGACCGGATAACATCAAGAAGATGGGCATGCCCCCCTTGATAAAATCCGCAACATAGTAATATTCGTCAAAAAGACCCCAGATACCCAGGGCGATCGAAAATAGTCCAAGGATGATGCTTAGCATGGTTTCCTCCTACCCTTTACCCCCCCGGAGAGAGTCATAAATAGGTTATCCTTCAATGCCTTTTCAAAAGCGCACTCAACTGCAGTTTTAAGTTCATCGATTCCATTGTCTACCGTATGGTAGTAAAAGACTCCCAATTTCCGAACGGTTTTCTCAAGTACGCCATTCGTTTCATCGGTGGCGACGACAACAGGCACTTCTTGAGACCACTGTTTTAATATCTTAAGATTATTTATTAAAGAATCCTCCGCGGGATCATCATCCACGAGCAGAACAGCGCAAATCCGGTCTTTGGAGTCAATTAGCGGGATGGCTACATCCGGCTGTTTCACCCATAAACCATGCCAGCGATTCTCCCTTAACCATTTATCAAGAGCGGATGCTGTTCGCCCGATTGTTTCGATAACAAGCAGAGTCTTTCTTATGGTCATATTTGGACGCTATTAACCGCAAAAGAATGGTAGATTTTCATCCCGGTTAAACGGCTCAGTAATCCAACCTCACGCGTGCCGCATGGAGGCGTTATGTATGGTCATATTATCGGTACCGGCCATGGAATGCAGTGCTTCAAAACCAAAAGCCCAAATCAGTTTAGGCAACATAGAGCATATTTTGTGCCATACTAGGCAAAAAACCACAATATGTTGTATTTTCAATAGAATAAGGTGTGTGAAGGGAAATTTGAAAAATGAGAGTGACCGGGCAAAATGCCCGGGTTCAGGGTGGGAAGACAGCGCAACGGATTGATTATATAGAATTATTTTATCTTCGGGGCAATTTGCCCCGGCATTGAGACGATTCTACCCATAAATCATTGAATCCAAACCGTACTTCTTGATTTTTGCGGACAGCGTCTTACGGTTGATCTTCAATATGTCGGCAGCCTGTTGACGTATCCCCCCGGTCCTAGAAAGGATGAACTGAATGTATCGCATCTCCATCCCTTCCAGCGACAGCTCCTGATTCCCGTTGCGATAAGAAAAATCAAACGTGCCTCGCCGCCGAGTGATGTTGACCGGAAGATGGCGTTCTCTGATGGTATCGGTTTTTTCAAGCACAAATATCTGCTCCACCATATGCCGAAGCTCCCGGACATTACCCGGCCAGGGATAGCGACACGTCGCATCCAGGGCATTTTCAGAAAAGCCCTGAATCTGACGGTTATGGGATCGGTTATAGTGGTCGATAAAATGGCCCAAAAGCAGGGGAATATCTTCTAACCGTTCACGAAGCGGCGGCAGATGGATGGGTACGACATTAATCCGATAATAAAGATCATTCCGAAAGGTGCCGTTTTTAACGGCTCGCATAAGGTCGATATTGGAGGCGCTAAGGATACGGATATCCAGCTTCTTTCGCTCCTGGCTGCCCACTTTTCTATATTCACGTTCCTGGATGACCCGAAGGAGCTTGCACTGGATGTTGTAGCTGAGGTTGCCGATTTCATCAAAAAAGAAGGTTCCCTTGTCTGCCAGCTCGAACAAACCGGCCTTATCCCTTTCGGCGCCGGTAAAGGCTCCTTTGGAATGACCGAACAGTTCGCTCTCTAATAGGGTTTCCACTAGGGCCGAACAATCCACAGGGACATAGTCACAATCCGCTCTTTCACTCAACCCATGAATCATGCGAGCAATCAGGTCTTTCCCGGTCCCGCTCTCGCCGGTGATCAGCACGGTGCTGTCGGTGCGCGCGGCACTCCTGGTTTTTTCCATCACCGATTCCATAATAGGGCTTTTGTAAATAATTTTCAGGGTCATGCCTGCCCGATGATGACCGGTTTGATTCCTCGCTTGCCCGTTTCGCCGGTTGTTCGCAGCGTCCAAAGCATTTGTGGTAACATCCATCAGCGTTTGGGCACTTATCGGTTTTGCCAGGTAATCAAAACCACCCAGTTTAAATGATTTGGCCGCATCCTCCGCAGTGGGGTATCCGGTTATCATGATAACCGCGGTTTCCGGACGGGTTTTCATGATATGTCCGAGGGTATCCAAGCCGTTTCCGTCCGGCAATCTCACATCCAGGAATATAATAGCGAAATCCTCTTGGGCCATCATCTCAAGGGCCTGATTCACAGAAGCCGCTTCGCTGCACGCCACGTCATAGTGCTTTATGACCGTGGCAATGGTCAGGCGCATTGCATCATCATCATCTACGATCAGGACTTTCTTTATGGAATCTGTTGGGGTCAAATCGGGATAATCTTTCTTATCTTCACTTCCACCTTCGGACATTACAGTTTAGTCGGTCGGTCGGCTCTTTTTGGGTTCGAATCGATTGCCGCTGGGCTCCGTCTCATGCTCGTTGAGGGTTCCTTCTGCTGTTAAGAGACGAGCCATGCTGGTGAGGGTGCTCGAAATGGTGTCGATTTTATCAGACAACCGCTGCATTTCCAGCTGGAGATGGGCTATTGTCTCTTTGTCTTTAGAAAACCGATTCCGTTCTTTTTCCTCAACTCGAATTTGTTCGGTTCCCTGCTTCTTTAGCAGAGATCCCTCCATGACGTCAAGATGAGATTTCAGTCCATCCATTCTTTCAGATAAACGGAGCAATTGATCTGGAATATTCTCCGCCCCTGCGGGTTCGGGTGCAGTTTGAGGATCCCGATGGATTTCCTCGGCATCCACCGGAATCGGTGGTATCGGGAATCTTGCGACACTTGCCTGTGTGGAATCCGGCGAAGTGTTTTGAATCAGCATGTCTATGCCGTTTTGGACCGGATCGATATCGAAAAACCCTGCGATGGCTGAACCGATGGTCGGCTGTCGGGCCTGGGCCAGACCCGACAGCCCCAAGAAAGCGGCAACCGAAAGATATATGGCAACGCAAAGAAACGCATAGTGATGCGGACGTCTGGCAATGCTTTTCCTGATCTGCAGATAAAGATAGACAATGACGCCCGATGGAATCAAAAACTCGATGAGTACATACCCCGGATTCAAAAAAATAGGCCAGTCCGTAAAAAAGGGCATATCGACAATGGCCTGGCTGAGCGTCAGGTTGTTCTTGAGCCCGACGATGAACGGAAAGCAGCAAAATAGAAACAGACAAAAGAGAAACAGGATGATCACCGGTTTTGTTTTAATGAAAAAAAGGGAGGTGTGGACCAGGATGGCTGAGCTCAGAAAAAGGATAAACACGAGCTTGTAATAGGATATGCCTAAAATAATCAGATGCTGCTCCGGTTGAGGCGATCGTATCAAAAAGACGAGCACCAGGGGAATTGCCAACCCCGCCAGCAGTGCACAGATTCCGGATAGAAAGAGCCTGTACCCTGCGCGCTTGATGGCGTCCGGGTTGGAAGATGGCCCCTGTTTCCGCATGTGACCGTCACCTCGGTTTTGTTAACGCTATTTTGAAATGCCCGATGATAGATAGTCAATATTGGTCCCGAATGTCAAACTAAAATGAAGCCCACCACGGTCCAGCCCGCCTTTTCATCTTCGCTGAGAAGGGCGAAAATTCGGTCCGGTGAAAAAATCTGACCATTACTGTTTGGCTTTGACCGCGATCCTGGTAGCTGGTTTCAGGGCAAAGGTGTCAGGTGTCAGGTGTCAGGTGTCAGGCCACTGAACACTGAAACCTGACACCTGAAACCCTCAAATTGCAATTGCTTCCATGACTCATAAAATCACTGGAGCGAACTGCATAACCAGGATGTTTTTTTGGGTGTCTTGGTGGCTAATACCACATTTTCCAGATGTGAAACATGAAACAGGTGCACCATTCCGCCACACCGCATGCCGATTCCCCACATCCTCTCTCAGGCTTGGAAGGTAGGATGAAGTGCACCGCCTTGTCCGTATTCTCGATGACTTTTACATCCACACCCTGGGGCACCGCTATTCCGTTTTCCTTAAATACGGTGACAGGATCGGAAAGAACCCGTTCCTTAAAAGCCTCATCCGACCAGGCACGAGTGACCACCCGACCGTACGCTTTTTGAAATTCCTCCCTGAACATGATGCCTTTCCTCCGTATGAATTTATTTCCGGTTATCCACTTCGGTCCAGTTAAAAAGTGTGATCATTGCTATTTTGCTTTGACCGCGATCCTGGTAGCTGGTTTCAGGGTTCAGGGTTCAGGGTTCAGTGTTCAGGGTTCAGTGGCCTGACACCTGTCGAAGATCCCGTCTGAAGCAAAGCGAAAGCGGGGAAACCTGACACCTGAAACCTCTCATGAAACTTACTCAAAAATGAACGTCGAACATCGAACATCGAACGTCCAACATCGAATGAAAAAAACGGAACCTGGTTATCTACAAAAGCCAAGTTGATTTGTGGAATAGGCGGTGAAGGTGAGCCGATTCGCAGCAGTATGACTGTCTGAGTGCATTAGGGGGCGTTACATCGAACAGCATGAAGGTGCT
>DUZK01000254.1 GCA_013349495.1 Deltaproteobacteria bacterium | reverse complement strand
TAGAGGGGGGTGTTATGGAACTGAAGGTTGTAAAAATTGAAAACCCGGACGGATTAAATCTCATTCTCGGACAATCCCATTTCATCAAGACAGTCGAAGATATCTCTGAGACCATGGTCAATACCGTACCCATGGCGAAATTCGGATTGGCGTTCTGTGAAGCTTCGGAAAAGTGCCTGATACGTCACTTCGGAACGGATGAAGGACTGCTGGAGCTCGCCAAAAAGAATGCATGGGCTTTGTCTGCCGGGCACTGCTTCATCCTGTTTATGAAAGACATGTTTCCCATCAATGTCCTGAATGCCATTCAAAATGTGCCGGAGGTATGCAGGATCTACTGTGCAACCGCAAATCCCGTTGAAGTAGTGATTGCGGAAACGGATTTGGGCAGGGGTATCCTCGGTGTCATCGACGGGTTTGCATCAAAGGCTATCGAATCAGAGGATGATATTAATTGGAGAAAGGATTTCTTAAGGAAGATCGGCTATAAATATTAGAGCCTTGGGATACGGCGGTCAGGTGGTTTCGAGAATCACGCGGATTGCGCTTCGATCGTCTTCTTCATACGGTCCCGGGCTTCCTGGGAAAGCCCAAGGGCGGAATCCAAGGCTTCCGGGGACAAATCAATCTTTCGAGCCGCTTCTCTCAATATGATCAGTTGCCGCCGGAACCTGAGGCAATATTTGCACATGAGAATATGAATTCTGATGAACATTCGATGGTGCAAGGGTAGCGTCCGATCCATAGATTCCGATATTTTTTGAGATACATCCTTGCAGCAAAACATCCAATGTTTCATTTTTTTTAATTCTCCAATTTCTATTGGGCAATCCAATTCACATCGAGACAGTGCCGCAAATGCATGCGCGCCCGATAAAGTATCACCCAACAGTTTGTCGCCGTGATGTCTAGATTCTTACAGATTTCTTCGGTACTCTGTCCTTCCATTTCGCGCATGACGAACGCTTTGGACAACCGTTTCGGAAGATCCGACAAGCACCTGTAGAACACATCCATAAATTCCCGTTGTTCATAAGCCTTCATGGGGTTTGTGTTCCATTTGCCCGGACGCTCTATCCAGCTCCCCTTGTCATCGAACATGTGATCAACGCCGTCAGGGAAAATCTCCATATCTTCCCGTGATTCCTCAGGTTTTTTCTTTCGATATTGATCGATGATTTTATGCTTTAAAATGGCGATGAGCCATGTTCTGGCTGAGGACCGTCCTTTAAAGTTTTTCCGAGAATTGAGTGCGGCGAGGAATGTCTCCTGGACCAGTTCTTCCGCCAGACCGGGATCCTTGATTCGGGAAAGGGCAAAGCGGTAGAGATAGTCTCCGTATTGGTCCACCCACGTTTCAGGGTCCGGGAGTTTTGAGGGGTGAGCGTCTTTGTTTTCAACCATAAGCCTTGATCTCTTTAAAATGTCCAAGATCCAACATTAATCCGTATCTCTAAGTAACAGAGTCATTGTTTAAACTCAAATCCTCTTTGTATCCAGAATCATCTTTTCCAGTAATTTTCGATAGAAGCGATAATTTTCAAACGGCACATCCTCCCGGACCCTGCCGTCCGCTACCGGAATATATCCTCCTTGTTCAAGGAGTGGCGGGAGCTTTTCTTCCACCTCCTTCCGGATCGCCTCTTTGTCTTTTCGCAGGGAATCCAGATCGATGCCGCCGATGAGACGCAGATTTTGGCCGAATCTTTGTCTCAGATCGAGGTAGTCCATTTCATCGAGATTCACTTCACAGGCCCACAGGCAGTTGAACCCCCATTTCATGATGGTCGGTATGAGCACTTTTGCATTGGCGTAGGTCCGAAAAATAATGGTTTCAACTTGATGACGCTGCAAAACCTTTAGCAGCGGTTCGTAGCAGGGAAGCACCATCTCCTCATAAAGGCGAGGGGATAAAAGCGGACGGTCGTTTCCGCCGATCGGCTCGCTGAAAACAGCCGCATCCACTTGCACCTGTTCCAAAACCCGATCGGCCAATTCGGCTGCGAATTCATTGTGGATCCTAAGCATATCCATTAGCAATTGGCGGTCGTCCGCAATCAGGTACATAATGTCGATGAACCGGCTCCATTCCTTGACCCCGACGGATTGAAAAAACCCCCGGTGAACTCTGAGCATCAACACATGATCCCGATTTTGCCAGGTGCGGATCTGTTTTTTCCATTTCTTCGGAAATCGCTTTGAATCGTCAGGGTCTAAGGCATGAATTAGATCGTCCAGGTCTTTCGGGGATTCGGGCCACCGTTTTAGGGATGGATCCGGATCGAGATCGGTCTGGATTTCTTCGTGACGATCCGAGGGGAACAGTTTCGAAACATCGACACTGGATGGAAGCCCCTGGGAATGCCATGCCCTCAGCACCTCGTCCCGGATTCCTTCCTCAAAATAAGGCGCCCGATCGGGAGTGCCGTATTGCATGGTTTCAAGAAATCGCCGCCGGCTGTTCATTTCTGTTGATTAATCCTGGCATCGGTATCTAAAAACCGAATGATCTCACTTGCGAATGCAGTAAAATCCTTGAGGTCTTTTTTAAGGATGCCGATCACGATTTCCGGATCGATTCGAGCGTAATCGTGCACGACGATGTTGCGGAACTTAGACATTTTCACCATTGCTTGACTTGTGGATTCTGAAAGAACACCATTTTCAAATAAAATAACAAACAGGTCTTTATTATCCCGCGCTTCCCGAAAACCTAAACGGGAAACCAAGTGGGCTGCAGCATCCAGGCAGCTTTCGCAGGCCAACTGCAAGGTCCTCTCCACAAAGCGCTGATCTTTCTTGCTTTGACGATAATCGTTCAACGATATGGTCTCATAGTCCTCGATATCGGTGAGATACTCCTTTAAAAACCTCAGTTTTGAATCGATGATTTCCCGGTCCAATGTCTGCTTTCCCACCTCTCAAGCTCCGTAGTATTCTTTCATATCCAAACGCTCCTTGTCGATATAGTACAGAAAATCGAAGTACGCCTTTTGTTTTCTGATACGATACTCTGTTTCTTCGTCCGTGTGGCGGATGTAAATCGATATTCCATATCGGAACACCTGATGTATCATTTTTAATGAGGCATTGTTTAGGATCAATACATCTGCGGGATAATGGAAAATTTGCTCAAGATCATCCATCAGCGTTAGTCGAATCCCGTAGACATCTTCAGGTGAAATTCCAGGCATAAGACGAACCGCCACATCTACATCGCTTCGTTCAGATGCAATACCGGCAGCCATTGATCCGAAGAGATATGCGGATCTTATGGTATTGTACCGGTTGAAAAGTGAATGCAGTTCCGGCTTAAGCGCTTCTAGTTCCATTTCTTCTGATGGCGGTCGCTTCATGAATTTTAACTTATCGTATTTTTTAACTATTTTCAATCACAAGGCCTTTCTATAGATGCGAATAGGGTGGTGATGTCTTTTTGTTCCCGAAACCAAAACCCCGATCTTTGATACAGGACGCAATTTTTTCTTGACAAAAACGGCAGTGTTTTATATAGAGACATAGTGTTTTCTATAGAGAACAATCCGCATCGATTTAAAGAAATGATGAAAACAGGATTTAAGAGGGTTCCTGCTGTAGATAAGTGCTTCAGCATTTTGGAGCTTTTGGCTAAATCGAAAGATCCTCTCGGAATCAGCGACATCTCAAAAGCCCTCGATTACAACCGAAGCACGGTTTTCAATACGGTCTATACGCTTGTGGATCTGGGTATCCTTGAAAAGAGGAACCATAACAAGTTTCATTTCGGAACGCAGCTTTATGTACTGAGCCGGTCGGCCATCCGACGCTCGGATTTGATTAATACGATCCATCCCTATCTGGAAGAGATCAATCGAAAGACGCGGCTCATGGTGTTTTTGGGAATCCGATCGGGCATGAGGGCGGTTATCATCGACAAGGTGAACTCCACGTTTGACATCTCTGTAATGTCAGAGGTGGGAATGAGAATCCCGCTGCTTGCCGGGGCCGGAGGAAAAGCCTTGCTGTCACAACTTTCCGATGATGAAATCGATAAGATATTGTCCAAAAATGAACTTAAGAAATTTACACCGGTTTCCTGCACCGATAAGCGGCAGTATAAATCCATGATTCTTGAGACCCGAAAAACCGGTATCGCCTTTGATATGGAAGAATATATCGAGGGTATCCGCGCTTTTGCGGTTCCGTTGAATTTCAGCAGAGAAAATATGGTGGCCGCTATTTGGGTTGTGGGATTGAGAGATCAGATCAAAGATGAACAGATTGGTACGTATTCGACCTATTTGAAAAGTATTGCCGATAAACTCGAAACCCAATTTTAGAAGCTGTACTGTATCGATTGCAGCTCCTAATAGGGAGGGGATGGACAGATGCAGTACTGGAATCCTTTTGCGGAGCGGCTATCCAGGGAGAAGATCAGCAAGATTCAACTGAAGAACATAAAAAAGCTGCTCCGGCACGCCAAACAGAACACTCCCTTTTATAAAGAAAGATACACAGACATCCAACCCGAAGACATTCGATCCATGGCGGATGTTAAAAACCTGCCGTTGATCGATAAAGAAGATCTCCGTACGGCACAGGAGAATCAGAATCCGTTTCCGTTTGGAAAGATGCAGGGTGTTCCATTTGAAGCGGTCACCACATTCCGCCAAACTTCCGGTACCACGGGCAGGCCGGTCTATGTTCCTGAAAGTTATGAAAGCTGGCAGTGGCGGGTGGAGGTATGGTGTCATATCCTCTGGATGGCCGGTTTCCGTGAGACCGACACCGTATTCGTACCCTTCGGATACAACGTATATGTCGCGTATTGGGAAGGCCATTATGCGGCAGAAAAACTGGGGTGCATGGTGGTACCGGGTGGAGCCCTCGACACCAAGGGCAGGATCAACAAAATGCTGGAAGTAAAAGCCACAGCCTCCCTCAATACGCCTACCTATGGGATCCACATGGCGGAAACCGCAACCAAGATGGGAATCGATCCCAAGGACATCGGGATCAAGCGGATGCTGTGCGCCGGGGAACCGCTTCCTCAAGCCACCCGGCAAAGGCTTGAAGAGACGTGGGGAGCAGAAGTTTATGACCATATCGGCGGGACCGAACCCTGCGCCTGGGGCGCCATGTGCCGGGAACGAAAAGGCCTTCACATCATGGAACCTTATTTTCTCGTAGAAATTCTCGATATGGAAACCCTGGACAGAGAGGTGGATGAAGGCGAGCTGGGGGTGGCGGTGGTCACCCCTCTGGGAAGGCGGTCGTTTCCCCTCGTTCGATTCAACACCAAAGATATCGTGAGAAAAGGGAGCAACGGCTGCCCCTGCGGCAGAACTTCCATGATGATCTCCGAGGTGGCCGGAAGGGCCGATGATCTAAGGAAAATCAGGGGCGTTCTTTTTACTCCGGTTTCGGTGGAGGAAGTTTTGAGGAAAGAATTTCCCATGGTCACCGAGTACGAAGTGGTTGTGGAGAAAAAGGGGATATTGGATGAGATCAGTCTCACAGTGGAACCTGTGGAAGAGATGGGTGTTGAAGCAGCAGCAGCACTGTCATCCCGGATCAATGAACGTTTAAAAGTAAAAACGAACCTCAGGTTTAACATCGCGTTCACGAAACCGGGTGAACTGCCCCGTTACACGCTCAAGGCCAAACGGTTTAAAGATCTCAGGGAGATGTAAAAAATGGCGCCGGAGAACACAGCTAAGGAAATGACACTGCTTAAGGAAATGAAACAAAAGATCGAAGAGATCGATCGTCTTGCCAGCGAACTGGCGGATATCGGAAGGGGATTGCCGGTGATTGAAAAAAACGTTCAGGGTATTCAGGGTTTCACCCATGCGCTGAGGTTCGGAATCTCGGACATTGC
>DUZK01000253.1 GCA_013349495.1 Deltaproteobacteria bacterium | reverse complement strand
CCCTTTATTTTCATGGTAGGCGCGGACAGATTTGAACTGTCGACTTCTACCGTGTCAGGGTAGCGCTCTCCCCCTGAGCTACGCGCCTGTACGTCAGAGATCCTGCCCTAACATTGAATCGATTTGCTGTCAACCATCTTTCCGGCCGTTTGCGGAGTCCTGAATGATATTCATGCCGACATAGACATAATGAAAAGCGGAAAGTATGGTCAAGGCAGCCGTGATCCAGATAAATATAAGTTTTAGCAAGCCGATTTGGGGGATAGTCGGGTTCAACAGTACCAGAATGATGGTTGCGAGTTGAGACACGGTGGTCCATTTGCTGACCAGGCTCGGTTTGATTTCGATTTTGATATCCACCATGGTGAAAATCGCGATTGCCAATACGATCAGGATGTCACGGGTGATAACAATTACAGATAGCCAACCCGGGATAACATTGAGTACCGCCAGACACACAAATGAAGAAGACAGCAGCAGTTTGTCGGCGATGGGATCCAATATGGAGCCGAGCGCCGTGTGCTGGTTGAAATATCTCGCCAACAATCCATCCAGGGCGTCGCTGATGGCGGCAAACGTGAAAATCAAAAGGGCAGCGGAAAACATCCCCTTGAGTAACGAGATAATGAATAGCGGTACCAGCAGAATTCTGCTGATGGTTAGAATGTTAGGTATGTTGATGGTTAGGTTTAAGGGTTTCAATTTGACTAAACGTGTTTTCGGCTTTAGGTTCCTGGTTTATTTTGGAACAAGTTCAATTCGAAGATGATCTTCTGATACCTCGGATATATTGATGCTGAATGTATCGTAAGCTTTTACCATGAGGGAATCTGCCAGGGTTTTCGTCGATCCTGAGTAATCCACCATGATGGTGGATGAATCGGCCCGCAACTCCTTCATCTGTATCCTACTAACACCGGCTATACCATTTAATATGTTTCTGAACAATACAAAGTTGCCGAGATTGCTCGTGCCCGCAACCTCAATGCTGACCATTGCAGGCCCTTCCGGTCCCTTCTTCCAGATTTCAGTTATTTTGGTGAAAAGATCTTCTCCTGCAAGGGACCCGGCCTTGATAAGTGCTTCCTGAGTTCCTTCATGCTCATTGGTGCTTACTGTGGTTGCAGACCGGTCGGTGGATGTGATCTCCTCACCGCTTTCCGTTCTGATGGCCCGCGCGGCAATGCTTGCGCTGAAAGACCGGGTATTCGCACCCATTACATTTTCAGTTCGTTCTACTTTAGATTGACCCACCACAACCACATCCGCCCCGAATTGTTTTCCAAGAGCCATTGCCCCCTGGTCGGAAATATCCGGCCGATTGTTATCCGGTTGGATTTCAGAGGTCCGTTCCTTCACGCCCGGGTCGATGACGGCAAATCCGTTGCTTTCCAGCACTTCGGCAATGGCTGTTTCGACTGCTGCTTTAAAATACGTCGAATCATCACCCCACCAGTATCGTGGAGAAGGATCATCCAGATTCAGTTCAGAAATGAGGATGAGTACGCCGGGCAGCGCCCCCTTGATCAGCCTTATTCCTGCATCTGAAAACCGTTTCCGGAGATTTTCAACGGATACGGTGGCCTGAACCATTACCCGATATGTGATTCCATATCTTGTTTCGGCCAGCACTTTATAGTGTTCCACAAAAGCGTCCTTATGACCGGTGATGATTTCATTGGCAGCCTTAAAATTTTCAACCATTTTTTCAAGCGACATCATATTCAAGACGACGGTATCCACAGCAGCCATCAGACTATTAGAAATGGCCTGCTCTCTTGCCCCGGCAACATTGTCTCCCTGTACTCTGGCCGTTCCAACCACACGGACCACTTGAGTGATGGACTCTTCCCCGGCATGAATCGGCCCCAAAAACAGGCAGAAAACAGCAAAGATCAGGGCAAAGCACCGCATACCGTTAATCACATAACCGGACTGAAACATACCGCCTACCTCATGACAACTTGATAGTATAAAAAACTACCTCTTTGGACAGGGGTGAACGCAGATCATTAAACTTCCCGTTCCAAAGCATAATCAGCTATATCATTGAGCAGATTTCGTATCTCAGAGGGCTGGAAAACCGAAAGTGCGGCTTTGGCCGCATCTATTCTTTCACCTGCCAATTTTCTGGTATATTTAATTCCGTCGTACTGATTTAACATATCTACCAAGATACGAAATTCTTCTGCAGAAAACTGCTCATTTTGGATAATCGCTTTCATTTGTGATTGATCCTCTGGGTTTGCCACACCCAAAGCCCGTATAACCGGCAGCGTGAGCTTTCCTTCTTTTAAATCGGCTCCGATTTCCTTTCCCAGGGAAACAGGATTTGCGGTATAATCGAGAAGATCGTCAGCCATCTGGAATGCCAATCCGAGATTGAAACCGTAATCGGAAAGCGCCTTTTCGTTCTTTTCGGATGCCTTTGCCAGTATTGCTCCTACCCGGCAAGAACCCTGAATGAGTACCGCTGTTTTTCTGGTGATGATTTCCAGATACTCCGATTCCGAAAGATCTATATTGCCTTTTCGCATCAGTTGATGAATCTCACCCTGGGACATGTTCTCCGTGATTTGTGAAATGATTTTGATGACCTTTGGGCGTCGGGTTTCCGATGCGATGGAAAGCGCTCTGGCCAGAAGGAAATCCCCCACAAGAACGGCCGTAGAGTTGCCCCATATGGAGTGGGCAACCGGAGATCCCCTGCGGACGGATGCTCCGTCTACCAGATCGTCGTGCAAGAGAGTGGCGGCATGCAGGTATTCGAACACCGTGGAGATTCTTTTTGCAAAATGATCCGAATAGCCGCAAAGTTTCGCTGAAAGCACCGTTAAGATCGGCCTCAACCGTTTGCCGCCGCTGAACAGGATATGGCTTGCGGTTTTAGAGACCAGATCAAGAAAAGGGTTCAGATTTTCCGAAAGTTCCAATTCGATGTCTGCAAGATCCGCTTTGATCTTTGAATATATCTTTTGTTTTAATTCACTCATATCACACCGGTTCACCAATCAAATCGTATTCCAGTGTATCATTAATTCCGGCTTTTATGAAGCTTCCGGTTTTTAAGGGAACCCTGCTGTGAATGTAGGTTATTCCATCTACCTCGGGAGCCTGAAAAATAGTACGTCCCGCGAACACGTCTTTTTCAATCTCCTCGTCAACTAGTATGGTGTAGATGCGGTTTAAGTGCTTCCTATTGTTTTCCGATGATATTGCTTGTTGATGAGACATGATTCGATCATGTCTATTCTTTGCGGTTTTCCCGGGCACATGACGATCCAATTTGTGAGACGGCAGATCTTCCGAATCAGAATAGATGAAAACGCCCAAATGATCAAACTTGACCGTATCCATGAACTTCGTCAACTGCTCCACGTCGTTTTCCGTCTCACCGGGAAAGCCGGTAATGATGGTGGTTCGAAGGACGGCGCCCGGTACGATGTCCCGGATTCTGTCAAATAAGTGATAGAGATCCTGTTCCGTATAATTTCGACCCATTCGCTTCAGTATTCGGCTGCTCACATGCTGAATAGGAATATCAAAATAAGGGCATATGTTTGAAAGCCCGGAAGCAGTCTTAAGGAATTCATCGTCGATACTCTCCGGATGGCCATACATGACCCTGATCCAGATATCTTCCGACAACGCCGAAAGTTCACTCAGCAACCGGCCGATTGTTTGGGAAGGCGTAAGATCATTTCCGTACGCGGTGGTATCCTGAGCCACCAGGACCAGTTCCTTGACTCCGCTTGAAACATCGCGCCTGGCTTCTGTTAATATGGTATCCATCGGTCTGCTTCGCAGTTTCCCCCTGAGGTTCGGGATGATGCAATAGGTGCATCGCCGGCTGCATCCTTCAGCGATTTTGAGGTAAGCCATATGAGGATGGCTTTGCAGCCTTGTTTCGACTGAATCGAGTAAATTCGTAAAATTCGGGTCCGGGAACAGGCACTTTTTCCGATTCAGCCGACCTTCAACCGCCTCCACCACTTGATCAAAAGCACCGGTGCCGAGGAAGACATCAATTTCCGGAAGCTCTTTGGCGATTTTTTCCCTATACCGCTCGGGCAGGCACCCCACAACGATCAATCGTTTACAGGCCCCGGATCGTTTATATCCGGCAAGCTCAAGAATGGTATCGATGGATTCATTAACCGCCGGTTCGATAAAGCTGCAGGTGTTGATGACAATGGTCTCGGCGAGGGCCGGATCTTTTGTGGCTGACCACCCGGCATTTTTCAACCGGCCGAGCATTATTTCGCTGTCCACAGTATTTCTCGCGCAACCGAGGCTTTCGAGATAGACTTGTTTTTTGCTCATCGTTAAGCGTTACGCTTCTGCCTTTAGTTTTCGGATCTCTTTTGAAATCAACGGGACAACTTCAAACAAATTCCCGACAACTCCGTAATCCGCTTTGGCAAAAATAGGAGCATCCGGATCTTTATTAATGGCCACAATAACTTTCGAGGAAGACATTCCGGCAAGATGCTGTATGGCGCCGGAAATACCGCAGGCAATATAGAGTTTCGGTGAGACCACCTTTCCGGTCTGGCCCACCTGATCGGAATAGGGTCGCCACCCTTCATCCACAGCGGAGCGGGATGCCCCGACAGCCGCTTGCAGCAAATCGGCCAATTCTTCCAAAATCGAATAATCGCTTCCGCCCATCCCTCGTCCGCCGGAAACGATCACATCAGCCTCGGAAAGATCGACCTTGCTTTCGGTTTCCATTTTTTCGATAAATTGCAACTTCGAATCAGAGGTCTGAATGCCCGGTTTTATAATCTCGCCTTTTCCTTCCGCCTCAGATATCGTCACTGAATTGGGGCGGAAGGCAAGGATTTTGGGTGCGCCGGCCAATAATACATCAGCCATTATTTTTCCGCCATACATGGGCCGGGTTGCGATGACATTTTCTTCCTCCAGACGAACGGCTGTACAATCCATTGCCAAAGACCCGCCGGTGCGTGCAGCAGTGCGAGCGGCAAGATCTTTTCCCAGTACGGTGGCTCCCAGTATCACAATTTCCGGTTCTTCGGCTTCGATGATTTTAGAAAGAAGATCGCATTGGGAGTCCGTCAAATAAGGATTGAATCCGGAATGCTCTGAAAGCAAAACACGATTTGCACCGAATTTTCCAAGATCTCCGGACATCTCTTCGATGTTTTCTCCCATTACCACCGCAACCAATTCGCCGCCGAGTTCATCCGCAAGCAGCCGCCCCTGGGTGAGTATTTCATATGACACTTTTCGGAACTGATTATCCGAATGCTCTAAAACAACCACGATACCCTTTGACATGGGGTCTATCTCCTTAATATTTGCCCGGCAATTCATCTTAATACACCGGTTTATACGCCTTCACCTGAATACCCAGAAGCAAGCTGCGTGGAGCTTCATATTACCTTAGCACCTTCATTAAGCTGCCTGACCAGTTCTACAGCCTTCTCTTGCGGTGTTTCTCCCTGAATTATCCGACCTGCGCTTCTTGAAGGCGGCAGGCGAAGTGAAACGATCCGTGTGAATTTCTCCTTCATCGATGATTCATCGATTCCGAAATCTGACGGGTTTTTTATATCCAGCGGCTTTTTCTTGGCCTTCATAATTCCCGGAAGCGACGTATACCGGGGCTCATTGAGTCCCCTCTGGGTGGTGAACAATGCGGGCAGCGGCGCCTCAAGCACAGCCGATCCGCCTTCAAGTGTCCGGTGGCATCTGATTTTTCCTGCTTCAATATTTTGTTCTATCACCATGGGAATCATCGGTATGCCCAAAAGCTCTGCCACCGCCGTACCCACCAGATACTGGTCGGCATCCACAGCCCGCTGCCCGGCAATGATGATGTCGTATGACATGGTCTTTAAGGCGGCGGCAAT
>DUZK01000252.1 GCA_013349495.1 Deltaproteobacteria bacterium | reverse complement strand
CTGTCCTTCATCGGTTCCTTCGGATTGTAACCTGAGGATATAAATGCCATAATTCTTTCCCCCTATCTTTGATGGTGTTTTCTGAATTCGTTAACGTCTCTCTCAAACCCGCCCGATACTTCGTCGGCTTTCCAGAAGATGTACGGGTTATGTCGCGGTTCCTTTACGTGCCGCGGATCCGGATCGATTCCGGTCACTTCCAGCAGTCTCTGGAATCCCTGGCGTTTGAGCAGCTCACCGAGACGCTCACGGTTTTTGCCTTCTTCCATCCACCAATCCCAGATGTTTTCAATGACTTCCTTAATCTCGTCATACGGCTCCTCGGCCTTGACAAAGGGAACCAGCAGGGAGCCCATCTGGGCGCCGTCAAGAATCGGGGCCTTGGCACCGACTAAGATAGAGAGTCCTCTGTCCTCCCCGATGCGGAGCGCTCTGGGCATCACATTGATGCAGTGCATGCACCGGGTGCACTCTTTGTTATCGATCATCAGTTTCTTGTCTTCCATCCACATACACTCGGTGGGGCAGCGACCGATCACTTCCTTTTGAATATCGAACGGTCCCCAATCGCGACCCGCATGGGCGCCGCCGTTGGGTTTCAGTTCACCGCCGATATAGGCCTGGACCGCTTCCTGATCCATCCGGATGTCGTCTCGCCAGGTTCCGACAAAGGACATATCCGCCCGGGCGATGGAGGCCACACAGCAGTTGGGGCAGCCGTCGAATTTGAATTTAAACTTGTATGGAAATGCCGGGCGATGGAGTTCATCCTGGTATTCCTGAGTGAGATGGTAGCAAAGTTTTTGTGTGTCGTAGCAAGCCCATTCACACCGTGCCTGACCGATACAGTCTGAAGGCGTTCTCAGATTCGATCCGGATCCGCCTAAATCCTGATTCAGTCTATGGGTCATTTCATAAAAGATCTCTTCCAGTTGAGGCGTGGTAGTACCGAGAAAAATAATATCTCCGGTGGATCCGTGCATATTGGTTATACCGCTTCCACGGAAATCCCACAGATCGCAAAGCTGTTTCAGAAATTCAGTTTTGTAGAAATGACCAGCGGGTTGATTTACCCGCATGGTGTGGAAATGGGCAACCCCCGGAAACATCTGCGGTTGGTCGCAATAACGCCCGATAACGCCGCCGCCGTAGCCGAAGACACCGACGATACCGCCATGTTTCCAGTGACCCCTGCCGTGCTTGTACGAGAGTTCCAAAATTCCCAGAAGATCTTCCACAACATCCGTAGGGATTTGGTACTCGACCCCCTTCTCATTCTTTGCCCTATTTACGGCTTCCTGCTTCAGGTCGGACACAAAGCTTGGCCACGGGCCGGATTCAAGCTGATCCAACATAGGGGTTTCATGTTTTGCCATATTGAATACCTCCATTCTATTAGAATTAAACTATCTAAGCCTGATAAAACTTCAAATACCCTAACGGGCCGTAATGTCACCTCCTCCTATATTTTTTTTATATATACATATCGTATAGACGACCAATTTAATAGGCACATACGGAACGTACAAGGAAATACGTATAGGAAGAATCGTATCCCTTGTCAATAAAAAAGGTATGGTATCAAGGATTTCATGAGATTTCCATTACGGTTGAAACCGGCTGGACGACAGGTATCAAACGATGAACCGATTCCCTGCTGAACGGATCGGTAAAAACGCGCAACATGTTGATTCAAGTTGTTATTAATTACCGCTGCCTCAGGGGCCTCCGGCGGATATCGATTTGAAATGGCTTGACAGATTTCCATTAAATCGCTTTCGGTGCGGGCCATAAGGTAGGGTTTGAAAAACCGGATCAGCGGTTCGGAAAACAGGTCGGGGGTTTCTATCTGCCTGAGACCCGAAAAAAAACCCTTAAGCGTTGCATAAATCGCATGGTCTTCTGCCCAGACCACATCACCCACCCCGTCCGATCGATCCAGGCGGTTTTGAATGGACAGATTGAGCAAAAAAACCAAGAGGGCCTCTATAATGGACCGTGCATCCTGTTCCTCAGAGTTCACTATGGGGGCATAGTTGCGAACCGAGATGAGCCGCATCTCCATGTCCGTATTGTTCAGCCTTGCAATAAAATCCCCGGCTGCATGAGACCAGGGATGAATTTGATCAAAGGTTAAGGGATCATAATAGCAGGTTAATATCTCTGCCGCCCTCTCGTATAACGACGGTATCATATCTTCTGGAATTTCACTGTTTCTCTTCCGAGGATCCCATAGCACGATTCGGTTACGGCCAACATGATCGGATGTGATATGGAATTCGTAAAACCCGTCAAACCACTCTCCCAGGAACATGGAGAGGGTCGATGTTCCATTACCTCTCTGTGCCTCTTCCAATCCGTAAACTTTGGGAAGATAAGGCCATTTATATTTCCGGTTGAGGTGCCGGATCAGGTTAAACTCTCTCGACAGGCTGCGTTGTCCGACCTCGGAGACCGCCACGTTCAGAACGAAATTCAATCGGACCGCGTCTAATATCACCTCGATTCTGGCTGGATGATAAAACGCTCCGTGTTTTTCCAGATGAATGTGGATCGATTTTATATCTGCCGGAACGATTCTTTCATTCAGATGCTCGGAGGCTGCTAAGGTCAGGATCCGGAACCGGTCTTTTTCCAAAAAAGTATGAACAGCGGCAAAATAATCGCCATAGCATAAATCCGGTTGCCTATCGGGATGCGTCTGGGCCGGGGTATGATTGCGGCAAATCGGAAATGGCGAGTTCCAGATGGGGCTGCCGGTATGAATGGACGCATTGTGGTCTGAAAGAAAATATTGAATCCCGGGTCCCGTTTGCATAACGGACTACCGGCGGTACGCCTCGAGCTCTTTCAGTATTTCAGGCGCCACTTCATATCCCAATTCCCGGGCTTTATCGGCATGCTCGACGGCCAAACCGAATTCTCCATTTTCCATATATGCAATGGCAAGATTGTTGTATGCGACTGCAAAATTGGGTTCCAGCTTGAGGACGTTGTTGCTGGTATCAATACTCTCCTCTATCATTCCCTTCATGAGATAGGCGTTTGCCAAGGTAGCCAGGGCCTGGATGAATTTCTTATTATATTTGACCGCTTTTTCCAACGCGGTGATGGCTTCGTCCACATTTCCTTTTTGAAGCTGCACAAAACCGATATTCCCGTATCCTTCGGCAAAGGCGGCCCGGCTGTGTATGGCCCGTTTGTTGTAGTCCAGGCATCCGTCTAAATCTCCTCGCTGAAGACGGATCCCGCCAAGCTGGACATACGCTTCGGCCAGGCTCGGGCTGTGTTCAACGGCTTCCTGAAGTTCCTTTTCCGCTTCATCATAATTTTTCAGACCAAGTAGAGCGATGGCGAGGTTGTAGTGAGACATTCCGCATTCCGGATTCGAGGCTATGGCAGCTCTCTGTTGTTCAATATATTCATCGATATTATCGGCAATAGGCATAATTAAATTCTCCTCATCGAGATCAAAAAGTTTGCCATGCTTATTATGGAACCCTGTCTTTGTCAACCAAATCAAAAAAACAACCGTATTGGACCAATAGTTATATAATCCTAAACTGAACGGTTCCCGGTTCAAAGGTTATAATCGATTGAAACTGCTGACATCACTAATCAAGATCTGGAATAATCAGCATAACCCGTTGGGTGCGGCGGTCTTTAAGCCAAAGTGAAGACAGGAATCCTTTGATAATAGCAGATTAGGGTTTTTCAACCCTGAACCATGAACGCTGAACCGCTTAACCTATGATAATATAAGAATAGATGCGGTTCGGCTATCTTTTTACTTGACATAGTGTACTACTTTTTCTACCGTTTTCAAATGAGTCCACGATTAAGCCTCAACGAATGTTTTCAGACCATACCTTTTTAATAAGGAGGGATATCATGATCACAGGATGTTACACTGCCATTATCACACCATTTTTAAATGAAGCCGTGGATTATGATGGCTTGAGCAAACTGGTGGATTTCCAAATTGCCAATGGAATATCGGGAATCGTGGCCGTCGGCACTACAGGCGAAAGCCCCACGCTAAACTGGGAGGAACATAACCGGGTCATAAAACATGTTTCAGAACAATCAAAGGGTAAGTGCCTGAGCATCGCGGGAACCGGAAGCAACAATACGGCGGAAACCATCGAAGGAACCCTTCATGCAGAAAAAGTGGGCGCTGAAGCGATCCTGCTTATCGATCCGTATTACAACGGACCAAGCTCTCTTGAAATTCGCAGGGAATATTATGCCCCTGTTGCGAAACGGTTTCCTAACCTTCAGATTATTCCGTATATTCTCCCCGGTCGAACCGGGACCCAGATGCTGCCCGAAGATCTCGCATTGCTGAACCAGGAATTCGGAAACATCAACACGGTAAAAGAAGCCACGGGAAGTTTTGACAACATGCGACGAACACGGAAACTATGCGGGCCGGAGTTTTCGATTCTTTCCGGGGACGATCCCATCACCTTTAAGATGATGTCGGATCCTCTGATTAATGCTGCGGGCGTCGTATCGGTCGCATCCAATTTCGTGCCCAAGCATACGGTTGAAATGGTCCGTTTAATGAAAGCGGGCAACCAGGCGGAAGCGGCGCGGCTGCGATCGGATCTGGAGCCGTTGTTCAATATCATTACCGTAAAAACAAAAGAGACGACATCTTTGGGCGAAGTGGAATGCCGGGCAAGAAACCCTCTGGCCGCAAAAACATTAATGTCGGTTCTGGGAATGCCCGCAGGGGGATGCAGGCAACCTCTGGGTAAAATGTCTAAAAACGGTCTTGAAACCGTGCTCTCTGCCGCACGAACCGTGCAAGGCAACAACCCTGATATTTTCAAGCCGGTCGCCGAATTCTTCGGTGTCGATGTGGAAGAACGGCTGAATACGCCGTCTTTCTGGGAAGGGTTGACTTACGAAGCGTATTAAAAGCGTTTGTTTTGCGCTTTCAGCTTGAAATCTCCCTGCTTGAAAAAGAGCCACTTAAGCCATTTTATGCCGAACACGAGCAATTCAAGCTCATCCTCCTTTATCCTGGCAAGAGTGTCTTCATCAATATCATACCGTTTAAGGAAGGAACTATTAAAAACGAACTCCCTGAATTTGTCGATATTGTAGCTGGCTAAAAAGAACATCTTCTTGCTTTCTTCATTGAGCTTGATATTCGGCGGAAACGAACGCTTCCGAACCACAAGATCCGTCCAGTCCGCATTTATTTCATCATGAATATCGACCCCTTGATCTTTTCGCCATTCTTTGACGGTCCATTTGTTATCTTCTTCAAACCCTAAACAGTGGGGTTCGTTTACAAAAAAATAGAAGCCGTCTTCATCCACACCTTCTTTATGGCTTAATGACGCAACGCCCAACGGGTAATAGCGACAAGTAGTCGGCCGGTCCTGGTATATGATGCACCCGTCATCCCGGACAAACGGGCAGGAAGATAAATCATCGTCCAGAAGCTTTAACGTTATAACCGGCAGATCGGTTTTTTCCAAAAGCTGCGGTGTGGTGTAGAGGGC
The DNA here is from genome assembly GCA_013349495.1 of Deltaproteobacteria bacterium. Classification (GTDB taxonomy): domain Bacteria; phylum Desulfobacterota; class Desulfobacteria; order Desulfobacterales; family SURF-15; genus DUZK01. Next base: position 398 of record DUZK01000252.1, on the reverse strand, counting down.
TAAAAATTCCTCAGATGATAGGCCCAGACGATTTTTCATCCGAACAATATCATACGGAGTAAGGATAATATTGATCCCCCGGCAACATTTGGTAAAGCATTTGACTCCCTTATGACATTTGAATTTAAAACGGGAATCGGTTCCGAGCCGTTCCGGCACGATACTGGCCATCCCATCATTTTGCGGCATACTAAACGGTTCCTTTCTAAGCTGATCGATAAAATACGCGATACAGTTTATCTCATATGTCCCGGAATGTCCACGCAGGACAGTATCCTAAATCCACCATCAAAATCGTGGAAATCTTGATAATCAGCAGTTTGATACGTATCGTTTTTAATATTAAGGTGCAGGCAAAATTACTGTATTTCCTTATTGGTAAAGGGTTTTATTAAATT
>DUZK01000251.1 GCA_013349495.1 Deltaproteobacteria bacterium | reverse complement strand
GCGACTCCATAACTTTAGGCACTTTAGCTCACTTTAGGCACTTCTAACTTGTCGGGTTTTCAAAAGAGAAGCCCCTTTCAGGGGCAAACCAAGGCCTGGTCCTATGGGCCAGGATTCTTTACTTCTTATTCGTGCCCTGGTGTCTTTGTGGCAGGATGAAAAAAGTTCTGCCGAGGAAACACAAGTCATAGAATTAAGAACCGAATCAGATATAATCCCCGCGATAGAATTTGAAATACTCAACATTTGCGGCAACCGCCGCTTCCCTTGCGATCCGTTTTAAATTCCCATTTCCAGGCAATGATTTCTCTGCCTCAGCCAATAGCAGGGAGGCATCTTTCTTGATGGTATCGATCAACGGTTCGATGTCTTTTAATGTTTTTCCAGGGTCATCGATTTCTTTCGAATAGTTATCCAATAGGTCCAAAAGCCCGACTGTTTTTTCGATGACACCGGCAGGGGACAACGATTGAAGGTGGGGTAAGTTTGTGGCTGCTATTTCGCCAAGCGATTTCACGGTCTGTGTCGGTCCGGATACCGCCGCTTTTTTGGCCTGGGCTGCTTCAAGGCTTTGTTTGAACAGGTCGGCCCCCGGCTTTTCAGTCTTTCGGGGCTCAGGAATCGGTGAACCATTTGAAACACCTGTTATTTTATCCATGACGCATTCATCCTTTCTTGAGCTTGAATTCTCATAAATCGTTTTCAGCAATCATCCACTGGACTTCAAACAGATCGATTTTAAACAAATAACATGCAAAAAAAAGGCCAGCTTTTAAGCCGGCCTTTCATTTTTTGATTTTTTTGAATAAATTTAATTTGTTATATTGCCTCTAACGATTGTGGAACCGGGTGGCTCATCAACGAAGACAGGAAAAATTTTCCTGTTGTTACACCACTTCGCTGATGTGTGTTCCGATGAGGTTTTCCGCAACCTTTTCAGCGTTCACCTCATAGGTTCCTTCTGCTACCCTTTTCTTGATGGGATCGACTTTCTCCGTCCGGATATCCGGTTCAGCCGCTACGGCTTCTTCCGCCAGCTGGATGTCTTTCGATTCTTTGGATAAACTCACCGTATCACTTTGGGTGAGTTCAGCTTTATTTTCAACGGGCTGATCCTGTCGACCATCCACCTTTCGGGTTTCAGCGGTCCCACTGACATATGCACGCTGGTTAATGTTACTTATGTTTGAAACGTTGCCCATAGGCCCCTCCGGTTTATTTTTCCATATTTCTGTCAATTTCTTCTTTCGCCAATTGCTCCAGCCGTTTGGTTATAAAATGAGTGCCTTCCATTGACATACTGTTTGTGGTCTTTTTATTCTCATCGTCTATAATGTTAAATACAAAATTCTGATCCTGCTCGTTTTCTTCATCCGAATCAACAGGTTTCCCGAGTTCATTCTGCAGCTGATTCACGATGTCCTGTTCAATAGGGTCCCTGGGACCGAACTGTGTAATTCGATCCACAATATCGGCGGCAACCTTATCGACAATCATCTTTCGCTTGCCTTCCGCCGAAATATCGATTTTGTCGGCCGATGTCTTGGCGCTGAGCTCTTTCTGGCGTTCAATAATTCTACTCTGGCTGACCTGCCGGCTGTAGACTTTAAGAACGTTATGTATTTGATAGCTCGGTATATACAATCGCCTATTCCCCTTACTGATTGCTATCGGCATGTTTTTCTGAAAACTTAAGAAAAAAATAAAAATATTTTTTCAGACATTTTTTATTTGAAAAATCGATAGATTGTCAAGGGTTAGGTCTATTCCCTCATGGTCAGTCGTCAAAATCTCCTTCAGGTCCTTTATCGGATGAAAATGTTGCTGCCGCCCGTTCGCGAATTTTATCCGGTGTCCAATCTGAAGGATTTTCAATCCGCGCCACTTTTGCGCCGGGGTCGTATGTTCCGCTGCTGAGTATCGACTCGATGGCCAATGGGGCGGTATCGGTTGCATCAAACACGCTTACCAGCATGTCATATATGAAATCCTCCACCCTTTTTGCCATTCGGACCCGAATATCCTTGGATTGTCCGGTGAGTTTATTCTCAAACGGAAGATTCAATTTTTTAAAGTCACCGGCCTTTATGCCTTTTGCATCTGCATAAGCAACCATCTCCGCCCACATATCCCGGGTAACTCCTTGGCCGTTGACTTTGATGAAATTGCCATTTTCATCAAGGATAGCGTTTCCATAGTCATTGACTTCCAGTCCCCAAGAGATCATCTGTAATGCTGTGGCAACATTGGCCTTTGTGGTACGGGTTTTTGAAGCGATCTCTCTTAGCCGATCAGAACTGTTTCCCGATGTCCCGTGTTGGGCACCTGATATTTTGTATGGCTCCAGTGCAGCGTGGATGTCTGCCGTCAATTCCACCTGAATCCCCTGACCGCTCGCTTCAATGCCATGGGTGGTTCCGTTGTTCAATGCAATCCAGTCCGGAAAGATATCATGCGCATTGAGGCCCTGGATGAGGAACATGGCTTCCTCCTTGGTGGAAAGACCGAGTTTCCCCTTTATTTCGCCCACTTCGGTTTCAAGCCCTGCCCACTTGGGAACAAAGGGGGCCAGTGCGATATTTGCCAGTAAATTTTCATCATCCGGAAGGTGTGAGGCATCAATGGCAATGGAGGTGATTCCGGCATCGAACATCGTCGGAATCTCCACCTTGGCAGCGGCAACGTCTTTGTCATTTTTGATGCCGTAATGATCTGCATGAATGGCCACCGGTATGGTGATTCCCAATTCGTTGCAGTAAGCATCCACCTGCCTTGCCATATTCCAATAATTAACCGCGCAATAGGCACTGGCTCCTCCTTCGGATTTTGCAATTTCTATGATCAGGGCGGCATTAGCCCTCTGGGCTGCGGCTAATGCACCTCGAATCACAAAACTGCTTCTGCCGTTTGCCGCCATGGTCACGGCCTTGCCTTTGGACAACATGGCACGATCGATGTACTTGCCGCTGACGATCAATGCTTTGGAGTTCGGAAACAGTGTTTTCACATTTGGAGGACGTCCGATTTCAAGAGCTTTTTTGAATTCCGGTGTGTAAGCGGATTTGTTTTCAGACATGGCCATACCTCCTTCAAGACTATGGTTTCATTTGGATAACGGTTGTGTGATCGGAACGTTCTTGATTTTTGCTCATGGTAATACCATTCGATTCGGGTGGCAAGTTGTTTGTTATATTTCAATAAGGCTGTGTTCCGGCATGTTATACAGTTTCCGGATGCTGTAGCTTAATGAGTCGGGCAGATACCTTCCCCATATTTTTATAGGAATCTCATCGATGAAAACCACGGGGCTGAGTGCAACGGCCAGGAGATATTCAATGATATATTCCACATTGGTGGGTATGTTGCCAAAATAGGTTTGCTGCTGCCGCTGAAGGAAAATACGGGTTTCATGCATGGAACGCCCGATTTCCGATTCGATGAGTTCTTCAAAAGTGGTCAAAATGAGATCCACCTGCACGGAATTGGATCCGGTAACGATGAATCGTGCAAAATCCTTCTGAATAGTCTCCGGTGAGAGGCCCCGTTTGGTGAAGTCGAATGATTTATGAGAATTGCTGAATCTTTGAATAAGATAATCAAAGTCCACCAGCAACTCCACCACATAATGGGTTGCATTGTAATTACCGCTATGTCTTTCCTTTTCGACGATGGCAACCCCCGACATTTCTGAAATGACCGCCTCCAGCGCCCTTTCGCCAAACCCGTGATCGATTATTTTAGCCCCCAGGATATCCATGATTTTCATGGGTTCAACAGGCAGGGTGATACCGTCGTTCTTAATCCGATCCATCACTTCCTTTTCCGCCTTCAACAATTGGTCGAATGATTTTTCCGTCGTCGAATCGGCATGATGGACCATAAGATCGGTTGATTCCCGGGCCGTGGTTTTTACGGTTTCCGAAAGGATCATGGAGGCGTATCGACTGGCCTTTTCCGCAATCCGTTTGACCCGTTTAAACCGGCTGATGCAGGCGAGTCTCCGGTGCTCATTGTGATAGATATAACCGGCCATGGGCGCGCCCACATAATAGAACTCCGACATATTTCGATAGCTTGCGATCAATTTTTGAATATGTTCCGAGCTTCGATAATTGACATTGCAGATAAAATCTTTCAGTTCTTTTTTATCCCGCAATTTTCGTTTGTGCAGCGGAGCTCGGATCAGGGGGGTTAACAACGCGTCGATGAATTCCTGAAGCATCTCCCAGGCCGCAAAGCTGTCGTAGGTAATGATTTTTGTGACGGCCAACGGGTCGTCTTCTCTTAACCGATTGGACAGCCAACGGTTCGTGATGTCGAAAAGCGCTTCTCTGTGCAGAAATGAGGTAAGATACATTCTTCATTTTCCAGATCGGATATTTTTACAAATGTTTGGGAATTCATGAATATGGGACGCTACATCGTTGCGGGTAACCGGCATGCCGGCAGTCAGGCATATACATCAACAAGGGTTCCAGCCATATTCTTTTTCAGGGATACAGTTCCTTTGTCTGCAGAATAGATGTTCACGCTGCGGGCGGTTTCCACAGTGCCTTCGAAAAAAGGAGCTTGTTCTATGATGTATTCCTCCCTCACCGTGTTGTGATGGCTGGCGGGGTAGGTAAGAATTATGTCCGATTCCTTGAACGGGTTTTGTGAATGAAAACTTTCAACTAAACGATGTTGGTTAGAAATTCTCATTGCAGCAGCCGTGGTTGTTAAAGGGTGTCTGGATTAAATGATTTGGATATAACATAGTGAAAAAACGCTGATTTGTCAAGGACAAAGGATATCCACGACCCGGAATGCGAAATGGTAAACCGGATTCCTTCTGCCACCAAGACACTAAGGCACGAAGAAAAAAATAAAAAATAATATCTTTGTGTCTTTGTGGCAAATTGTTTTTGGGCACTTTTCCGGCTTGTCCGGGTTAGGGATAGGGGGTGAATAACGCTAAGCAATAAGTCCGAAATCGAGACCCAGCTCGCTCAGACTCCTTTTGCAATCATCCCAAAGCCGAACATACTCGTCTGTGGGTCTAATCTTTACCGGGTCGTAGCATTCGGTAAAAGATTTGCCGATAGGGGCATCAGCGAGTTGTTTCTCGTAACGATTCAGCAACTCCTTTACATTCCTGCGAAGGTCTCTCTCTTCCAATGCATTGATAACCCTCGGCATGTGAACCATGGTGGTTGTCATTAAGGCGGATATCCCCACGATGTCCGGTGCAAGCTCCATGACCTTCTCTGCGAAGGTAAGTACCGGTACGTCATGACCAAGATCAACAATTTTAAAGCCTGCCGCTTCCAGCATTATCCCAACGATATTCTTGCCGATTTCATGGACATCTCCTTCAATCGTGCCAAGGAGGATCATGCCTTTGCCGGCTTTATCCTCTCCGGACCCTAAATGCGGGCGCAAAAGGTCGACACCTGCGGTCATCGCATCTCCAGCCAGAATCATATCCGGGAGATAGACTTCCAGAATCTCGAATTTTCGTCCGATTTCCTCCATACCGAGACGAAGGCCGTCTTCGAGGATCTTCATCGGAGCCATCCCCTGATCGATTGCAATCGTCACGAGTTTCCTAACCTTTTCGGCGTCACCTTTTTGAACTTCGATGCTAAGATTATGAAGAATATCGCTCACTATTCACCTCCACTTTAAAAACAATTATCTATTAACAGCGACAGATTGTTGTGTAAAGATGAGTCCGTATCAGTACTATCACAGTTTATCAATATGGTTCTTCTCCAATTTTTGGAGAAAAGGGTTCAAGGATTCAGGGGGTCAAGGGGTCGAGGGTTTTTAGTACCCGGATATCAAGAAATTGGATCCGTTGTTCAAAACAAGTATATCGGCTGTCAAACAGGATCGAATAGAGCCGGTATCGTCTTGATCCGAATATCCCTCTGCGTTTGC
>DUZK01000250.1 GCA_013349495.1 Deltaproteobacteria bacterium | reverse complement strand
GCACTTTAGCTCACTTTAGGCACTTCTAACTTGTCGGGTTTTCAAAAGAGAAGCCCCTTTCAGGGGCAAACCAAGGCCTGGTCCTATGGGCCAGGATTCTTTACTAAACTCCCATCTTTCAAACCGGGAAATGACGGTTAACAAGGAGGCGCCATGGCTTTACTTGAACTCGAGTTTCCGATACACACGTTAAATAATCGCTGTCTGTTTGCAGAAGGGGGAACACTCGACCCCGAAACACTGGCCTCCCTGATCGATTCCGACCGTATAAAACGCTACCCGAAATCCGACCTGAGCAAATACGGTTCTCTGAATAAAGATACGCTCTCCTTTCTCAAGGTGTCTCCCTATGACAAGATATTCGATGATCCACAGATAGGGTCTGTCCTTGAAACCATGCTTCGGGTCCGCCTGCCCCAGCCGGCCCTGGAATACCTCGATTATTTCCAGGAAAACGATCCTTATACCTATCGACACCTCATCATTGTTTATGCGCTGTCCATCATTTTGGCAAAAGATTTAATTGGAGATGAAGACGCTCAGTATCGCATGTTCGAGACCGGGCCGTCGCACGACTTTGGGAAAAGCTGCACGCCGCTGTCCGTGTTGAAGAAAGAAACGCCCCTGACGCGAAACGAACGGGCCATGCTCGAACATCACGTGGCAGCCGGCTATGTCATTATGGGGTATTATCTCAAAGATGCCGAGTGCTTGTCGGCCGCACTCGCCCGGGATCATCATGAAAGAAAGGATGGTTCCGGCTACCCCGCCGGAATTCATCTGGATGACATCCAGACAGAAATTATTATTGCCAGCGATGTTTATGACGCCCTTATCTCTCAACGACCGTATCGTGAAGTTTCATACGATAACCGGACGGCCCTTGAGGAGATAACGGGAATGGCAGAGAGGGGGGAAATCGGTTGGGAGCCCCTGCAAGCACTCATAGGGTGTAACCGAGAAGGACGACCCCATTACACGGAAGTCAATGTATCTCTGGAAAAACGCGGTACCCCGCCGGCTGAAAACGTTTACGGAATTAGAGAAGAATAGGAAAGAGGCCTCCTCAGGCTCTCGTAAAGGGCAATGCCCACAGCCGTAGAAAGATTCAAACACCGAATCTCATCGGTGATGGGGATATGATAGGTCGATGATCGAAATCTTTCCAGAATGGATTGCGACAACCCTTTTGTTTCGGAACCGAAGATTAGAAACAAACGATTGGAGTCCGGCATTTCCCAATACGGTTCTAATCCATTTTTAGTGAATACCGCAACCTCCTCCGGTCCGGGCGCTGTTTCGCGGAAAAAGCCGTCAAAATCCTCCCAAATCGATACCTGCACCCGATGCCAATAATCCAATCCGGCTCGTTTCATCTCTTTATTGCCCAGTGAAAATCCCAGCGGTTTTATCAAATGCAGATAGGCGCCCGCACCCAGACAGGTGCGTCCGATGTTTCCGGTATTCCACGGCACCTCCGGCGCCACCAGAACTACATGGCGTTCCAAGGGAGTTACTAACCCGTTTTGATACTCATTCTTCAAGCCTTAAAAACTCCGAATCTTATTATTTTATGCGGTTGTGCACAAAGCCCAAGTTGCTTACAAGAATAGGCTTTGGAGGTGAGCCGATTCGTGCGCGTGTGACTGTCTGAGTGTATTAGTGAGCGTTACACCGAACAGCATGAAGGAGCATCAATATAGACCCTAACTATTTTATTTCCCGAGGTGTTTTGTTTATCTCGAAGCCCTGTTCGGTGTTACGCTCTCTTATGCACGAGTTTCACACGTCCGCGAATCGGGTTATCTTCAAAGCCGCAGGTGCTTGACTTGAGCTTTCTGCATAACCAGATTATTTTATTCCATGTTCCGGATACGGCCTTTATTGACGCCCTCCGCAAAAGGGACAGTATCTGAAACCATGCTGAAGCGACCTCCCGCACTGCTTACACATAACGGGTTGCGTCGATTCGCTCGGGGGCTGCTGCTTCGGCGCAGTGTACCCGGCGGATTCGCACCGGTTGCAAACCAGCACCGATTCTCCTTTTTTGATCCGCATAACAGGAATGAAAAACAGGCTGACATAATGATCCACCCGCTTCAGATAAGCCTGCGCCAGCCCGCATGACGGGCATAAGCGGGGGGTCGGATCAATGGTTTTCGTTTTCGGCGACACACCTGCAATAAGGATCATCTAGAATTTCCTTGGTTTACATATGATCTCCCGAATCCGCATATCGAAAAAAGTGTGCTGGTGGGCCGGTTTGAGGATCACCGCCGTATCTGCCCCTTCACCGGTTCCACCGACAGAAACGATATCGTTACCGCTGAGGCTCCCGGCATCTGAGGCCATCACCGCGATCTCTGCCACAACCTTCATGCCTTGTCCGAAAAGCCTCAGGGTATCGGCCATGATCAATACCGGATAGACACCGGCATGTTTTTTTAAAAGGGAGCGTTCGACACCGGATAACGCATGGGAAGCGGTAACCACGGCCGCCCCTTTTTTTTGCAGGTCCGTTTTGACGTCCGCCGGCATCACGGGTTCAAAGGGTTTGCCCGAACCGCAATGGGTGGTCACCACAACCACCTTAAACTCCTTAAAGATTTCAAGTGCCGCATACGCGGTATCGCCGCCGGATGATGCCACCACCACTTCATTGAGCCCCAATTCCTTTCCCCGGGCAAACGCCAGCTTAAGCGTTTGCTCTGTGTTGTTCCTACCCGGTTTGTCAAAATACATGAGACCTCCTTCATTAAAGGATGTTGATAAACAACACGGTATTGTATAAGAATGTCCGACGCAGTCAAGAAGCGATCGATACTCGATATCGGATACTTGATGCTGGGTGCTGAATGCGGATACCGTACTTATCTGAGTCCCATTTACCTCGGTACGATTTGGAATAATTCATGATTATCGATTTTCATACGCATATTTTCCCCCCTGAAATCAAAAATCATCGAGACGCCCGTTTTTCCAGTGAACCGGATTTTAAGCTGCTCTACGGTTTCCCCAAGGCTAAAATTGCAACCACGGAAGACCTGATCACCGCCATGGATGAAAACGGCGTTCATCAGTCCGTGGTATTCGGTTTTCCTTGGAAAAATTCCGAAACCGTCAAAGCACATAACGACTACATCCTGGGGGCTGTGGCCGAATATCCCGAACGACTGAAGGGATTTTGTTGTGTCGATCCGATGAATGACCGATCGGCGGCTGAGGTTATTCGCTGCCTGAACGCAGGCCTTTCGGGGGTGGGTGAGATCGCATATTACGGCAATGGGTTCGATCAATCGGCACAGGATCAGCTTGCCCCGATCATGGATATCTGCCGGGAGCGGAATCTGCCGATACTCATCCATACCAATGAGCCGATAGGGCATGACTACCACGGCAAGTCCCCCATGACCCTGGCCCAGATTCTATCCGTCGTCAAACGGTACAGAAGCAACACGCTCGTCCTGGCCCACTGGGGAGGCGGGATCTTCTTCTTTAACCTTCTCAAAAAACAGGTAAAAGAAACGCTCACAAACGTATTCGTGGATACCGCCGCATCTCCATTTCTCTACGATCCGTTAATTTATCAGATCGCCCTGCAGATCATCGGAGCGGATAAAATCCTGTTCGGCAGCGACTATCCCCTTATCAAGCCCGAAAGATATTTCAAGGAAATGAAAGCCTGCGGTATTTCCAGGGATGATCAAGAAAAAATCTGTGGCCGGAATGCGGTAAAGATTTTGAATGGTTGAAATCAGGACGGTTTCACGGGGACTTGTATTGCCTGCACAGCCTGAAGGATCGGCGCCATTCGATTCTGATGCTCAGGCGGCACAAACAGAATTGTCATGGGCCGGTTGGGAATGAGTCGGGTGCCTGTGACGTCCGGCCTGCCGCTTCGGTAATCCTGCCGATGCGTCTTGGATCTTAAAAACAGGAGGACATCGATCAAATTTCCGGAAAATCCGTCGGAATCGATATGCTCGATGGTCTGGAGAAATACGGTATTGACGCTCAACACGAAATCGTCCATGTCCGCATACCCTGTATCGTCGCACTTCCGTCTGGACATCAAACACCGGCAGCCGAACGGCCGGTGGGTATACAGCGGACATTCATCCTTTTCCAAAAAAAAACACGGCGTTGCAGCCTGCCCGTTGTCTTCTTCGGGAACCTTTTTTCCCTGCCGACATAAATCGGCCAGCTGGTTGGTGGTTATCTTGGGCTGAAATCGCCCGGTTTCAGCAGCACCATCCAAGCGACCCAGAAGATCCGCCTTATCCTTTTGAAGCATATCCTCTATCATGCGGTATCCCTCAAGGGTGGTCAATGTGACGTTTCCGGTACAGCAGATAGCACAGTTCCGTTCACAGGCAACCGAAAGCCTTGCACAAAACCGATCATAGATTTCATAAATCTGATCCAGTATCTCTAATTTTGTTTCAATATCCATCAATTCAATTAAATAGGACGCAGACCCGCCTGCCGATCCTAAAGATATAAGATGGCGGGCAGGTTTTCGCAGATACACGCAGATAATTCCTATCGATACTCGATATGGGATGCTGGATTCTCGATAGTGTAGAATTACGTTCTTGGCTGGAATTAAATATCGAGTATCAAGCATCAGCTCAAAAACAACCCGTGTTCATCTGTGTTTACTTGCCCGCCGTATCTGTTTGGCGGGTCCGCGTCCCCCAAAAGAAATTTACTATACCACCACGTTATTACCTAACCGCCAGCATACGGGCATCGCTCCATTGCATTACCCAGATTCCGGCCATTACCATTGCCCCTCCGGCCAGCTGCACCGGTGTCAATGTTTCGCCGAACAGGACGAAGGCCACTGCGATAGAAACCACCGGCTGGAGGTTGGTGATCATTCCGGATTTCAGTGCGCCGATCATGCCGATGGAAATGAAATAGGCAGGTACGGCGGATCCCTGAAGCAGCACAACACCGGCAAAGCCCGCCCATCCGACAGCCGACCGGGGCCAGTCGAATCCGCCGGCAAAAAAGTTCAGGCCGAGCAGAACCACTGCCGCGACCACCGACATGTGCGCGACCACCACAAACGGGTCCATATGCAGGGTCCGTCTCGACAGCCAGACCGCGTGCCAGGCACAGCAGACCGCAGCGGTCAGGGACAGACCGATGCCGCGAGGGTCGATAGAAACAAAAGAAACGCTCAGCATCAGGGCAAGACCGAAAAAGGCGGACAGTATGCAAGCCAGTCTGATGGGTGTTACCCTCTCCCGAACGATCAGCAGATTAATGACCGCGATCATCGGCGGATAGGTAAAGAACAACAGCGCCGACAAACCGACGCTGATATATTTGACCGATCCCACGTTACCATAGAACACAAAGGCGGTAAGCACGCCGAGACCGGCGCAATTGAGGGTATCGGCAGGCGTCAGGCGCAACCGGCGTCCGGACAGGCGGCAGAACAGCAGAACGCCCAGCGCCATCAGGCTGGCCCGGGTGGCCGACAGCGTCAGACCATCGGTTCCACCGTCATAGGCGAATCGCGACACCGCAATGGCCAGCCCGAGGGCGGCTGCAGCGCCGAGACCGAGCCCCACGCCGAGGCGCTGAGTGTCTGAATCGACGCGGTTCACGGCACCCCGCGTTTGTCCGGCGGGTCCACGTCCCATAATGGAATTTCCCATGCGGTTCAGTTAGCGAAACATGAGGATGCTGTCAACAGATTAAAAATCGCAACACACGGATTTTACGCAATGTATTGGTATGCGACCACTGTTCGTTACTATATTGAATCTATCAGGGGTTGGTACCAAAGGGAAAGAAAGGATCAGCAACACGGTTTTGAGACCGGAGATCTGTTCGGCAATCAGTTTACAATTGGCTGCCGTTGGATTAAAAAGAGAACCTGGTTATCTACAAAAGCCAAGTTGATTTGTGGAATAGGCGGTGAAGGTGAGCCGATTCGCAGCAGTATGACTGTCTGAGTGCATTAGGGGGCGTTACATCGAACAGCATGAAGGTGCT
>DUZK01000249.1 GCA_013349495.1 Deltaproteobacteria bacterium | reverse complement strand
TCATCCTATGAAAAAGTTTAAAGTGCCTAAAGTGATCTAGAGTGCCTAAAGTTAAGGTATTTTATCAATTTTATATTGACCGCGCTAAAAGTGCATTCCTCAACTTTAGCTCACTTTAGGCACTTCAAATTTAAACTTTTCGACTTCAGCTTATACAGGATAGTCGTCCTGGTAAAAATATGTCATCGAATTTACGAATTAGAGCACTAAGTACGCCTCGTGGCCCGGGATTCGCGCGCCTTGAACTTGGCGCTTTTTACGAAGCCATCGGTCGGGAGATTATCCAACATATCTTGACAAAGGTTTCTGTAAATTTTATTTCTTGCATCATTAATGATGTGATAGTAATCGTTGCCCACAAAGGAGTGAATATGCCCATATACGAATTTTACTGTTCGGACTGCAATATAATCTTTAATTTCTTTTCTTCCACCGTAAATACGAAAAAAAAGCCCAAATGCCCGAAATGTAAAACAAAAACTTTATCCCGCCGAGTTTCTTTATTTGCCTTTACCGGCAAAGCAAAAGAAGATAGCGGCCTGGATGACCTTCCCATTGACGAATCCAAGATGGAACAGGCCATGAATGCGTTGGCCGGCGAAGCCGACAAGATCAACGAAGACGATCCCAAACAAGCCGCCGGACTGATGCGGAAGCTTTCAGATATGACCGGGCTGAAACTGGGCGCCGGTATGGATGAAGCCCTGAGTCGTATGGAACGAGGGGAAGACCCCGAACAGATTGAGGCGGAAATGGGAGATTTGCTGGAAGGAGAAGATCCGTTCGAACTGCCCGAGAAGAAGGGTGGGGGGGTGAAGGCGAAAAGACCCGCGCCCACAAGAGATGAAACCCTTTATGATCTTTAAATATGAAACCCGCTTCCTATAGACTCAAATAAGGGGGTAGATATGGAAAAAGAGATTATTGGAAAACTTGAAGTCTTGCAAGGAGACATTACCAAGCTTGATGTGGATGCCATTGTAAATGCTGCAAATCAATCACTTCTTGGCGGCGGCGGAGTAGATGGCGCCATCCATAGGGCAGCAGGTCCAGCGCTGCTTGCGGAGTGCAGAACCGTCGGGGGGTGTCCCACCGGCGAGGCACGCATTACCAAAGGATACAAACTTTCTGCCAGGCACGTCATCCATACCGTCGGTCCGGTATATGGCGGAAAACCGCAGGACGCCGAACTCTTGACAGGCTGCTATCGGAATAGCCTGACGCTGGCAGTGGAAAACAATATTCGATCCATAGCCTTCCCTGCCATCAGTTGCGGTGTGTACGGTTATCCCATAGATGACGCCTGCAAGATCGCCGTGGATACGGCGGGTAAATTCCTTGAGAAAAATGAATCCTTGGAGAAAGTGATATTTATTCTATTTTCGGCAGGGGATAAGGCGGTATATGATGAGTATCTCCTGAGCCTGGGTAAAGCTCAAGGGGGTTGAATCCTTGAAATTCCTTCCGATCTTCCCGGTTATCTCTCTATCCGGTCCGGCATCTTTTAAGTTTCATATGATAAACCTCCTTCACAATTGTTAAGAAACAACACGTCTGATTTCAAGAATATGCTGAAAGAAGATATGCTCTGTTGTTCCGCTTTGAGAGCCGGAGATCTCTTCCCCTGCAGGTGTAAAAGATTGACACCCCCTAATGCCCGATGTTATAGTGGAAGCCGTATTTTGCAATAATTTACAGAGTTAAAGGTATGTCGTGGCGGAAATCATTTCCCTGGATGCCAAATTACAAGACGCAATAAATAAAAAACACGAATTGACCCGAAGGCGGAAACTGCTTGCGGTCAAAAAAGTCTTTCAGTGCACCCATTGCAGTTTCAAATGTGAAAAATGCGGAACACAGATCAATGAAACGGAATCCAGTGACGACCCTTCGAATAATTTAAGAGTGCCGTATCGGTTCTGCGAGAGCTGTTCGAAAGAATATGTTGATTATATCGAGCAATTACAGGGTGGAGGAAATACGGAATGCTACTGGCATAATGATGAATGGGCCGACTCTTGGCAAAAGTGGATTGAATATCAGAGCGCTATAGATCGTTACACGAAATCGAAAGATTTTTTAAAACTTATTAAAGAACTTAAACAGACACGACCTGAGGAATAGGAGGAATATATGTTTGGAATCGGTATGCCGGAACTTATCATCATACTGGTCATTATACTGATCATTTTCGGTGCCGGAAAGCTTCCTGAAATCGGCGCCGGGATGGGGAAGGCGATCAAGAATTTTAAAGGTGCGACTTCCGAGCCGGAGAAAAAGGATCCAGAGAAAATCGAAAAAAGCAACGGCACCACTTAAGCATACGGCGGCTATTTATTTCGATTTGCAGATTATCCAGACGACGGATTTGAACGGATAACGCTTCAATCAACCCGGTTCGAAAAAAATAGCGGGAAAATCGATTCTAGAAAGGGATATCGTCATCTTCGGGTTCAGGATGCTGCGGCCCTGACTGATCGGCTGTTGGCGGTCCGGATGAATAATTAGAGGAACCGGCCGTACTGGTTGAACCTTTCGGCCCTAACATCAGCATCTGATTGGCAACGATCTCCGTTGTATATCTTTTTTTTCCCTCCTTGTCATCCCATTCTCGGGTCTGGAGACGACCTTCAATATAAACCTGTCTGCCTTTGGACAGATACTCTCCGCAAATTTCGCCCAATCGACGAAATGCGACGATGCGGTGCCATTCGGTTCGCTCCTTTTTCTCTCCGGTATTTTTGTCGCTCCATTCATCGGATGTGGCAATGCTGAAAGTCGCAACGGCCGTTCCATCGGGCGTGTAGCGAACTTCAGGATCCTTCCCTAGATTGCCGATCAATATCACCTTATTCAAACCTGCCATCTTTTACCTCCCTGTCCCGAATATTTCATGAAAAGCAGAAATGGTATCACCAAATTGTCCCACCGATTTGACCCAATTTCTAGTTAAATACATAAAGCATCTGGTTATGTCAATTTGTGTTTTTCCTTAAAAACATCAAAATCTGGTTATGCAGTTAGCTCTTGTATCAATTTTACTCGGATGCCTGAAATATATCCTGAGACAACATCATGGTTTCAGGTGTCAGGTTTCGGGTGTCAGAGAGCACCAGTACTTAAGAGCTGAACACTGAAACCTGAACACTGAAACCTACAACAATGACCGTTTCAATTTCAGAGGTCAAAACCCATGTTGTCTGGATTAAAGTGGATAACCAGCAGAATTATATCCGTAGCCCGGGTATGCTCCTGATCAGCCGCCCTGTCCGCGTTTCTTGAGATCGCAAGGCGCCGTGCGGGCAGACTTCTATGCAGCAATAGCATCGAATGCACTTGCCATAATCGAAATCGAGTGGATTGCCGTCGTCAGAAATGGCATCCGCCGGACAGTATTGCCGGCATTCCCCGCATTGTTTACACAAATCGGGATCCACCGTGGGCCTTTGCACCAGGTGCTTGCGCATGAAACCTTGAAGGAATCCCGGGCCGAAGGTCAACGGCGCCAGTACGGGAAGCCTGTATTCGGATACTTTGGGAATGACGCCATCTACTTTTATATCATCCTCAACAACACCCAATTCTTTGGATACGGTGTGCGTGGGAAGTCTCATCGGATTCAGGCCCAATATGTTGCAGACCACCGCATCTGCTGCTGCCGCATTGTTGCTTGCAACCAGTACGTCCAGACGGCGCGGGCTTCCTCCCTTCCCGGGCCCTTGTCCTTCCATGGCAAGAATGCCGTCGATTATGGTCAGGCTCGGATCGATGGCGCGATAAATCTGTACCAGCAGTGTTGTGAACATGTGCCGGTTGACCCCGGCCCGCATATGCCATTCCGGTTTTCTCAATCCCACCACACAGCCGAAAAGGTTCTTCACCCCCAATGTCAGGATCATCTGGGAGTGCGTTTTAAGTTTAGCAAGATTGATCACCGCGTCTGCTTCCAAAGCGTCTTTGGCCAGATCGATTTCCCCGAATGGTTCACCGATATTCTTTTTTACAGATTTATTAAATTGAACCCATTGGACATCCAGATCTTCCAAGGTCTTGTGATATTCACCTTCCTTGAGTAATCTATGGAATGTTCCTGTAGCCTGGCTGTCTGCAACGGTCACCGTGCAGCCGGCATTGAGCGCATATTCAGCCACCGCTCTTACAACCAGTGGGTGTGTGGTAATCGCTTTTTCCGGTTTGGCCGGAAGCAGGAGGTTCGGTTTTATCAGAATTCTGGAGTTTTTCTTAAATGGATTGTGCTCCAGGGTTTCAATAATGTTCCAGATGGTGGGCTTCAGGGTGTTGTAGTCGTATGCGCTTTCTCTGACGATAACGGGTGTCATGCCATTTCCTGGAATCATTTCTTTTGGATAATTATGCGAGAATGACTTGATGTATTATCACATATCATGTTTAAAGTTTATTGAAATGATCACAAGCTGAACGAAGGAGAGTCGGCCGGAATGCCATCTTCAGATATCCATTCGATTTCCAACAAGGGGCTATTACGCAGGCTAAAGCGTCATGTGATCGGCGGGGAGCATCTTTTTTTTGCTGCTACTTCTCCCGGCCTGGAACGGCTTTGCCTGAAAGAGCTTCGGACGATTATGCCCGAGTCTAAAAACATCGTGTGTGTCGAAGGCGGCGTAGAATTTAGAGGGTGTTTAACCGATTGTTATAGGGTTAACCTTCACTCCAGAATCGCCAATCGAATCTTGATGAGGCTGGAAAACTTCAAAGCCACTAATTTCATCCAGCTCGAAAAAACGCTTTTTAAACTGCCGTGGGAACTCTATCTCAATTCTGCGAAAGATTTAACATTCAAAATTTCTTCCAGACATTCCCGACTGTATCATACCGGTGCTGTTGAAGACCATTTTCACCGTGCAATTTCAGATCGTTTGACGCAATGCGGATTGAATAAGGCGGATAGCCCGGGGGTGGTCGGAGCACAAACTGTTTTCATCCGGGTTGCGGACGATCGATTTTACATTTCCATGGACAGCACCGGAGATCATCTTCACAAACGTGGAATTAAAAAGCATGCCGCCAAAGCCCCGATTCGCGAAACCCTTGCAGCAGCAGCCATCATGATGGCAGATCATGATCCGAATGAGCCCCTTGTGGATCCCATGTGCGGGTCCGGTACGTTTGCCATTGAGGCGGCGATGATGGCCGGAAAAATACCCGCCGGATGGTTCAGAGATTT
Source organism: Deltaproteobacteria bacterium (assembly GCA_013349495.1). Lineage (GTDB taxonomy): Bacteria > Desulfobacterota > Desulfobacteria > Desulfobacterales > SURF-15 > DUZK01. The sequence continues at coordinate 813 of DUZK01000249.1, read as the reverse complement.
CGCCTTCAGGGATTGGCCGGCTTTCAGGTCGCGGCAGTGGGAATATATTCGAAAGCAAGCTGCAGAAAAATTTTCCAAGGCTTCCGAAGCGACCGTATTCGCTTCGGACATGGATACCGATGCAGTCCATCGATTGGAAAATCGGGTAAAACGCTATGGCCTTTCCCATACCATTTGTGTGTTTTCAAAGGATTTCTTTGATATTTATCCGAAAACTTTTGTGGATCAAGCGGGTCTGGTAATGATCAATCCGCCCTACGGCCGTCGGATCGGTCAACCGGGGGATCGAAAAAGGTTCTACACATCCATATTTGATAAACTGATTAAAGATTTCAGAGGTTGGAAAATAGGACTTATGGTTCCGGATAAACGGTTTGTCGAATTATGTCCCTTCAAAGTGAAAACTTATCCTTTTTTTCATGGAGGACTCAAGCTGACGCTGGTTACCGGGCGGATTCCTTAGCGCCATCGCTTGCGCGGCGCGTATAAACATATTATTAGTCCCTTAATAATTCTTTTTATGCATTTTATGGCAAAATACCAATATACAAGCACCCCGCCAGAAAGACGGCGGACAAGCAAATTCCAAATAAATTCAAAATTCAAAATTTCAATGACCGAAACTGAGTGATCTGACAGATCAATACAAATCTTTGTTTTGAATTTGTGTTTTTGGTTATTGGATATTGTTTGTTATTTGGGATTTGTTATTTGTTTTTTCCGGCTTGCCCGCCGCCCTTTGGCGGGTTTATCCGGGTTAGGATTTTTTAAATAATGAATCCACTTTGTTCCATCATTATTCCGGCTTATAAT
>DUZK01000248.1 GCA_013349495.1 Deltaproteobacteria bacterium | reverse complement strand
GCGGCGGGCAAGCCGGAAATTCCAAATCACAAATATCAAATACCAAGCAAATCACAACACGCGGCGCAAGCGCCTGCGCTGCGCGTGACCGAAATACAAAGTTCGAAACATAGCCATGATTTTGAAGACCAAATATTTCAAACCGGTTTGGGTCATTGAATATTGGAATTTGAGATTTGTTTGTAATTTGCTTGTCCGCCGCCTTTCTGGCGGGGTGCTTGTGTATTGGGTTTTGCATAAAACACAAAGAAATAACAATTAAGACTTTAAAGGATACTAATGGCCGCACTGTCAAAAAACCTGACCGTGATGTTTGTGGATATCAAAGGCTACACCAGCCGGTCCTACTCACAGACCCGGGAGCAAAACCAAAAACTCCTTCAGGCCTTTGTCAATACGGTCCGCCCCATCATTGAAAAATATTCCGGAGAGGTTGTGAAAGGTTTGGGAGATGCCCTGCTTGCCGCTTTTGAAAGCTCGACCGATGCGGTTCTATCCGGCATCGCCATCCAGGAAAAAATCGATCAAATCAACCTGAAGCGAAGCGAAACATCCCGGTTTGAAGTTCGAGTTGCCATGAGCACCGGAGATGTTCGGATCGAAAACAATGATATCTTCGGTGATGCGGTAAATCTGGCATCCAGGATTGAAGGATTAACGCCGGAAAATGAAATCTACTTCTCCGAATCGGTATTTCACACCATGAATAAAAACGAGATCCCGCATCAAGAGGTGGGTCAGTTCGAAGTCCGTGGATTCAGCTCGAAGGTCACCGTTTATAAAGCGCTTTGGAAATCGGAATCGACGGCACCCGGGATGAAACGCGTTGCAAGAAAAACAATGGCCGGGACGCTCTCGGCTGAAGATGCGGATATTTTACCCGAAGATGCCATTTTCAACAAACCCGACCTTCGAAACCTGGACATCACACCATTGACCCAGGTTGATATCCACAACGCCATCGAGAAAGTAACAAACATTTTGTGCAGCACCGATGAGGAGGAATGCTTAAGACCTCAAATCTTTGCTATGCAGGCAACATCCTATACAAAAGCACCGGAACCCTTTTTTACTTATGCCATCCTGAATCTCTTCCGGTTTGCCGGCTTTTTGGGCAACAGCCGGTTTTCGGTCTGGACCCGTCCTTCCATGTTCCGGAGCGTGGATATCAAAACCAACGAGCAGCTAGTAAAGGAACTGTCAAAAACCCGTCCGGAATTTAAAAACATACCGTTTCCCTATCGATACAAACAGAACGCCACCTCCGTTCATGTTTCCTGGAATCAGAATCAAGATATCTCCGGTTCGTCTTTTCTTTCTCACTGGGAGCAGCTCACGACTTCGGGCACCGGGGGCATGGATATCAGCGTGTACGACTTTTTTCGGATATTGCTAAAATCCGGCGCCACCATCCGCTTCGATGCTCAAAAGGGAGGGAAACAGAACGTGATCGTGAAAGTGGCTGAAACTCCGTAAGCGAACACGAGGCGTAGCGATTTTGAAAAAAAACCCGGCCGCACACTATGGCCGGGCTTTTTAAAATATGAAGATAGGATTTTGAGAAATATGCTATGTGGTGCTCTGAGCGTGCGTGTCGCTTAAGAACAGACCCAGGAATTTCTGATTGTCCTCGGATGTAATTTCTTTAGGCAGCCGCTGCAGTGCCAGCTCCACGGCGGCATCCACCAGTTCAGCCTTCAGTCGCTTTTTCGCTTTCAGGATCTGATTTTCCACCCGTTTCTGGGTTTCCACCAGCATCAGTCGGCTTTGCTCTTTGGCCTCTTCGACAGCCTGTTCTTTTCTCTTCTTTCCCTGCTCGACGATCCGATCTTTGAGATCTTGAAATCGGGCTTCACCTTCGTTTAAGGCCGTCTTGATTTCTTCGACTTCGGCAGCAGCCGTATCTTTCTCTTTTTCTTTTTTTCTGATATCGGCTGCGAGTTTTTCTCGCTGTCCTTTCAAAAAATCCTTAAGTGGCGTTCTGGCGAACTTGATGATCAGGGAGGCTAAAATAATAAAATTAACCCACTTCAAAACCAGATCATACTTCTCGCGCCATCCGCCGGCCTCTTCAGCGGCAAAGAGATCGGTACCCGTAATGAGTAGGCACACCATTGCACAGAGAGAAATCCAGGCGATTTTGTTAATGCGCTTCATGGGAAATCCTCCGATCCAGAATTTTTTCCATGATTTGAATCGCCAGGGGTTCAGATTCCTTCTGAACTTGTTTTCTCGCTTCATCAATCTGTGCCTCAAGCTTCCGGGTTGTGTCTTCCTTTATCGCAGACACCTCTTTTAGGGCGGCATCGACGATATCCGTTGCTTCCTGATTGCCCACGGATTCAAGTTCTTTATTGATTTCAAATGCTTCCGATCGCACCTTGTTCCTTCGTTTCTCTAATTCGAAGGTATACTGTTCAACATCTTCTTTTGCTTGAACAATATCCCGGGCGATCCGGCTGAGATACTGATCCCGATCTCCCCGGGTCTTCAGCAGCGGCTGGAACATGACCCGATTGATGACGAACAGGAAGATCAGAAATGAAATGACCTGAACGATCAGGGTTTCATTGATACTAATCAGGGCGATGTTGCTGACAATTTGCATGGGCTTACAATCCTATCAGACGACAAATAAGAGTAATAATGCAACAACCAATGAATAGATTCCCGTCGATTCCGATACCGCCTGCCCCACCAGCATGGTCCTCGTCAGAAGTCCCGCTTGCTCGGGATTCTTTCCGATGGCTTCACACGCCTTGGCTGCGGCCATGCCCTCGCCGACACCCGGTCCGATGGCACCGAGACCCATTGATATTCCGGCCCCGATAAATGCTGCTGCTTTAACGATATCCGCACCTTCAATTGAAACTGGCATTTTTTCCTCCTAAATTAAGAAACTTCGTTTTATGTTTGAATGTGGCTACACCACGAATATAAGAACCAAACTGATGACCATTGCATATATGGCAGTGGATTGAGAAACCGCCTGTCCCACCAGCATGGTCCGCATCAAATCCCCGGTCTTTTCAAGATTTCTGGCGACCCATTTTGCCGCACTCTCGGCGGCCATACCGTTTCCGATACCCGGCCCGATACCCCCGAAACCCATGCTGATCCCGGCCCCAAGCAGGGCCATGGCGGCACTCACGGTTGTCGCTTCCGGAAAAGCTTTAAACATGAGAATAAAACTGACCAGCAACCCAAAAATGGAAGGGGTTTGGGCGACTGCCTGCCCCACCAGCATGATGGTGGTAACCTGGCCGACGGAGCGGGGCTGTCTGGAAATTCCCTCACAACTCCCACCGGCGGCCATCCCCCCGCCGATTCCGGAGCCGATGGCGGCAAGTCCGGTACTGATGCCCGCACCAATGAGGGCTGCCCAGGTGGGGTTAAGGGGCGCATGACTAAATTTCATGAACATCAACATCAAAGCAACCACCATGGAAAAGATTGCCGGGGTTTGACACACCGCGGAACCGATGAGCATGTTAGTGGTAATCGATCCGGCCAATTCGGGCTGCCGGGCGGTTCCGATGCAGGCCTCTCCTGCCGGAAACCCGGAGCCGATTCCGGAGCCGATGGCCCCGAAGCCCATGCTGATTCCGGCCCCCAGAAGAGCGGCTGCGGTTATCAGATCGTTGCTGAAATCGATAAACAGCAGCATCAAAGCGACGATCATTGCCAATATGGCCGGTGTCTGACTGACCGCAGAACCGATCAAAAAGGTGATGATTAGTCGTCCGCTGAATGCCGGCTGCCTGGCAAGCCCCAGACAGACCTGGCCTCCCGGAATTCCGGAACCGATTCCGGAACCGATGGCGCCGAATCCCATGCTGATCCCGGCGCCCAAGGCGGCGGCAGCCTGATGAAGACCTACTGCGGGAACTTTCCGAAAAATGAGAAGCACGGAAACCACGAGGGCAAAAATAGCAGCCGATTCGGCAACCGCTTGGCCTACCAGCATGGTTTTAAAAAGAGTCCCCGAACTGTCCGGTTTTTCTCCGATGGCCGAATTGGCCATTGCCGCCGTGTACCCTACCCCGATGGCCGCTCCGATGGCCCCAAAGCCCATGGCAATGGCACTGCCGATGTATGATGAGGCATTTACGATGAATTGAATGTCAACGGTCATAAGTTACTTTACCTGTACTGAAATATAAACAACGGTTAGCATGGTAAAAACAAAGGCCTGGATGGTGCCCACGAAAATACCGAAAAAGGCGTTCAGAAAAGGGGGCAGCAGAATACTGTAAGTCAGATGAGATACCACAAGAATGATGATGGCTCCTCCCATGATGTTTCCGAAGAGACGAAAAGAGATGGAAACCACTTTCGCCAGCTCTCCGATGATATTTAGGGGTGCCATGAAAAATATCGGAGCGCAATATTCTTTCAGATAATCTTTGAGCCCTTTGGATTTAATCCCCGCGGAATGGGCAATGATAAACCCCATGAGCCCCAGTCCCAGGGGCGTATTCAAGTCTTTGGTGGGCTCTTCCATATGGGGAATAAGTCCCAGCCAGTTTGATATTATTAGAAACATGAACAACGCACAGGTTAACGGTCCGTATTTTCTGGCCAGCTTTTCATCCAGCGCATCTTCGGTAAGTTTGTAAAGCCCGGAAACGAACAGCTCCCCCAATACTTGAAAGGAATGGGGGAAAATGGATTTCTTGCGCACGGTCAGGTAACCGAAGGTTATCAGGACGGCAATAACGATCCACGTCATTACGATAACCTCAAGATTAAAGGTCATTTTGTAATTCCCCAAAGGGATGATCAATTGATGAATTCTGCCCAAGTCGCCCATGTGAGTTTTACCTTCAGCCTAATTCGGATTTTTTATGGGGTGAAGTTAAATATTGTCTGAAATGATCGGCAATAATTACAAGTTGGATCATAAAAATGCCTATGGCAGCCGTGATGATATCGATCTGGTCGAATTTAATCGCGATCACCAGCGGAGCGGCCAGCAGAACATATCTCAATCCCACAGAGATCAGGGCCGCGGCAATGGCGGGTCCTTTGGTCTTTCCCATCCGCAGGGGAAGCATCTCCCCCATGATAATAAAATTCAGCACACTAAAAATGGCGCCGAGCACCAGGCCTTTTCCCAAACCTTTCTGACCGGCCAAAATAAGAATGAGCCCCCCCACGATCGCCACGGCCATGGCTCTGGAGCAATACTTCTTTTGGGTCTCTCTAATGCCTTCTTCCATTCTCTGAACTGTCTGTATCCTTGCTATCTTTGTTCTTCTTGGGGGTGACTTCCATAATTTGGCGGTAAGCCGTCACAGCCCCGCCCACCACACCAAGGAGAATAAAAATGGTGATAAATATGCCTTTGGTTCCCAGCCACTCATCCAGTTTCAGGCCGATGTAAAAGCAAAAAAGAATACAACCGGCCATGGTGAGGCCGAGCTGCATTACAATCTGTAAATTTTCAGCCCACGGCCGGTTTTTCTTGTAATCAAAAAACATGGATTTTATGACCCTCCAAAGATCGGGTCAAATTAGAGTATCCGACCGAAAAATGGACGCCCCAATGCCGTTACTTAGAAAAAGGGGCTTATAACAGATTCCGTTCAGGACTGTCAAGAAATTTAAACTTAACCCTTAGCTAATTTCCCATGAGGAAACATATTGCATGGAGCCTGCTATCAACCACAACATTAAGCAGAAGTCGATCCCAAAACGCATCCGCCGCCCACGCTCCACCCTGATTATTCAACTATCCGAAAACCGAAACCCTTCCTTTCGGCTCTTTTTTTCTATTTCAAAACGTGCGTCAGAAAAAACTATTTGTAATATATTCGAACCCGTACTATTTTTTAGACAGTCTCTTGGTTGCGAATTTTTTGTTTTAATGGCAAAATATTTAACTTTACCAGGTATAGGCGGATAGAATCCGTACCCGATCATTCTTTTTCATAATGTGATTTCTCCTTTGATGATTTCCGCATCAGAAAGACTGCGTCGATTTTACGATCAGTTTTCTCCTGAACACCATGTTTTGGTCCTGATCAATGCCGAACCGGATGCCATT
>DUZK01000247.1 GCA_013349495.1 Deltaproteobacteria bacterium | reverse complement strand
CTCCTGCAAGACCTCATAAAATAGATCCTCTTTACTTGCAAAATGATTATAAAATCCTCCTTTGGATGCTTTTGAGGCGGAGAGGATGTCGTGTAGAGAAGTACTTTCAAATCCTTTTAAGGAAAAGAGTTTCAAAGATTCGCGGATAATTTTTTCCTTCAGGCTCATTTTATATATCTAAAATATCAGGGGATAATATTCCTGGTCCCTTATGATACGGGTTTACTGGCCGGACAATTCCTTTCACACCGTATTCAGCATCAACGTTCGCTATGCAAAACACAATTCTTCTTTAGTTCTTTTCGGTTCAAATTTGAGAGCCGATTTTAAATCCACTTTCGATCGCCTCCCCAACGCCTGCGGGTTTAACGGCGTCTCCTATCTTAAAAATAGTAGGCACTTTACCTTCCATGTCACGGGCAACGACATCATCGGATATCATACCCAGAGATAGAACCACGGTGTCCGCTTCGAAAAACTCAGGATAGAGGCCGGCACGAATTCCACTGACCCCTTTTTCAGTTATCGACTCCACCTTCATGCCGCATTCCAGCCGAATGCCGGCATCAATTAACCTGTCGATAACCACCCACCGATTCATGGGTCCATAATCCGCCCCCATCCTACCCTGCATTTCCAGAATGGTAACTTGCTTTCCCAGCTGGGCCAGAAATTCGCCTGTTTCACATCCTGTTGACCCACCGCCGACGATTACGACAATTTGTCCCGCATGCTTTCTGCCAATTAAAACGTCTATCGCCGTAACCACATTGTTGCCGTTAATTCCCGGTAAATCGGGAATGCGGGGAGTTGAGCCGGTAGCCACAATTACAACCTCCGGTCTCCCTTCTTCAATCTTTTCGGCAGTGCACAGTTCATTCATTCTCACCTCTACCCGCAGCTTCGCCAATTGAGTCGAAAGATACTGAACGGTACTGTTCCACTCTTCCTTGTGGGGCAGGATATTTGAAATAATGAGTTGGCCGCCCAGTTTGTCCGTTGCTTCAAAAAGAGTAACCTGGTGACCTCTTAAGGCAGCCACTCTGGCAGCTTCCATGCCTGCCGGGCCGCCGCCGATAACAAACACCTTTTTAGATGTCTCGGCACGGTTGACGGTATATTCCCTCTCTCTTCCCGCCTGGGCATTCACGGCGCAGGTCATGAATTTTTCAGCTGCCACATCATCATAGCAGCGGCAACATGCAGTGCATAAACGAATGTCTTCCAGCCGCCCTTCCTTTGCTTTGTTCGGCAGGTCCGGATCGGCGATCAGGGGTCGGCCCAAACCGATGAAATCGGCTTTTCCGTCATCGAGAATCTGCGCGGCATCCAACGGGTCATTGATTCGCACCCCGGTAATTACCGGAATATTTACAACCTGCTTGATCCCCTCCGCCAAATAGACAAAAGGGTTCCTCGGTACGCACATCTGGGGCAATGGTTCTCTTGATTCAAACCATTTCGGGTATACGTTTAAGGCATCAACCCCTGCCTTTTCCAAAAGTGAGCTGAATTCCAGCCAATCTTCGGGTTTCAGTCCCCATGGGACCGGATCCGCGCCGGCAATTCGGCAGATGATGGGAAAATCTTTCCCCACCTTTTTCCTGATATTGGCAATGCTTTCGGTGATCATTCGGAGTCGATTTTCGGCACTCCCGCCATAGGAATCGTCACGCCGATTCAAAAACGGATTGGTGAAGCGGTGGAGTATGTTGCCTCCGATACATTGGAGTTCTAAGGCATCAAAGCCGGCCTCCTGCGCCCTTAATGCAGCAGCCCCGATTGCCTCCTGAATCATCATAATCTCTTCCAGGGTGAGCGCTCTTTCCGGCGGCAGATATTCAGCAAGACTAAACAGCGGATGGATATTTTCCCTAGGCAGAACCACTGATGAAGGTCCCACGCTTTCCGCTGTACCCTCCGGTCCCTTCTTGGACCAGTAGCCGTAAGTGGCCAACTGGGCGGCCGCTTTTCCGCCGTTATCATGAATGGCCCTCACCCATTTCTTCAGTTTCGGTATATCTTCATCACTATAGATATTAATTCGGCTGGCACCGATTTTTCTGCCAGGGTATAACGTCTGGAGCGCACCGGTGATGATTAGTCCAACCCCCCCTTTTGCGCGGGCCGCATAAAAATCAAACAACCGATTGTTTTCATCGAAGTCGTATCGCGTGGTCACCGCCACCATGATGATCCGATTCGGCAGGTCCAGGGATCCTATTTTAGCGGGGAGAAACAACTTCTCTAATTTATTCATTCCCATCTCCTTTCAAATTTAGCAAATACCCGAATCCTTCGAAAACAATATATGTTTCTTCCACATGTTATGGAAGGTGTTCTTTACTGACCATACATTTTGGAAGGCAGGTAAATGGATAGTTGTGGATATGCTATTAGAATTACTAAAATCGGAATTTCCAACAGCAAAAATGGGCCGACTCCCTTCACCACATCCATCACACTGGTGTCTTCACCCGCTGTTGCGCTAACAACAAAAAGATTGGCCCCGAGAGGCGGCGTCAGCATACCCAATTCCGCAAGCTTCACAAAAATAACACCAAACCAGATACCGTCATACCCTAAAGCCGTAACAACGGGATAGACGAACGGCATCGTTGTTACCAGCATCGAAACGGTTTCCATCACACATCCCAGTAAGAGATACATAGCTGAAAATAGAAGCATAACCACCCATCCCGGTATAACGCCACCCCCGGAACAGATTTGAACCAGCTCTTCTGTAAACCCACATAGGATCAAGTGCCTGCCAAGCAAAAAGGCGCCGACCAGAATTATCATTATGGCTGTGGTGCCTTGCACGGTCTCTATGCTTACTTTTCCTATAATCTTCCAGGAAAGCCTCCTTTTGAATATGGCTAGGATAAAAGCGCCAAAGGCACCGACGGCTCCTCCGGCCGAAGGAGTGAAATAACCGGCATAAATGCCTCCCATAACCAAAAAGAAAAGGAAGAAGATAGCCCAAAGCTGAACCAGCCCTCTCAACTTTTCACGGATTGAGAAGGTTACTTCGGAGATCGGCGCCAACTCTGGATTCGACCGGCACCGAATGAAAATGTAAGATAAATATACAACGGCGGTGAAAATACCCGGGAAAATACCTGCTAACAGAAGCGCGCCTATGGATTGCTGAGTGACAATTCCATAAAGTACAAATGTTATGCTGGGAGGGATCATGATTGCAAAGGTCCCGACCGCAGCGATGCATCCCAGCGCAAAGCTTCGACTGTAGTTGTAGGTCATCATCGGAGGGAGGGCGATCCTGGTGAAAAGGGCTGCATTGGCAAGGGATGAACCCATAGTTGCAGCAGAGAGGGCGCTGCCCACTGTGGTTGCCATCGCCAAGCCCCCGCGCACCTTTCCAAACAGTTTATACGCAGCGTCAAAAGCATCTTTGGCGATGCCCGCTTGGGCAGCAAAATCCCCCATCAGAAAGAAAAGCGGTATTAAAGATATTCCGAAATTGGCCAAGACCGAGTAAGGAAGGGTGCCGATTATTCCAAATGCTCCACTTATTCCAAGATCGATCATAAGGCCGCCCATTCCCACAATACCTGCCGCAACGGCTATGGGAACCCCAATTACAGCCATACCGATCATCACACCCAGGCTCAGAAACCCGATGATCAGGGGATCGTTCATTCCCCCCTCCCATTTTCTTCTACTTTCCTCCTAATGGCGTTAATAAATTGGCCGATGACGGCTAATGTCATGGTTATGAAGCCGAAAGCGAGTCCAATTTTTCCCGGAAACCAATAAACCGTAATTCCTACATCGGATGATTCCCAATATTTCACGCTGTACAATGCTTCCGTACTGACCCGCCAGGCCACCACCGCAGCAAACAAAAATACGATGAAGAAAACAATGATATCCAGTAGCCGCCGCTGTTCATCAGATAAATGTTTTTGAATCAGGGTCATATAAATATGTTTCCGCCGAATGGTCACAAACGGCAGGGGCAGGGCAATGCAGATGACATTCAAAACTTCCACCCATTGGACCATGCCCGGAAACCCCCACCTGAAAATCCCGGAAAAAACATCAACCAGAATCCATATCGCCATGATTACTAGTACGACAAACCCCATAACCGCAAGAATCCTGGCAGCTTTTGTTCCGGGAACACGATAGATAATTTCCATTTCCCCTCCTAATCGGTTCAATCCCAATCAACTCATAATATCCCCCAGCAGTGCACTGCAAAAATATAATGACAGCGTCTATGAATCGATTTCGAGAGAGTTAAGTCGCAGAAATTGGAGTAAAACGTTCGGTTCCAGGGGGGAACACAGGGCGCTTCGCTGGGAGTCATAAGGGGGTGGTTCTTTCCTTTTCCCCTGCCGATGCCGCCGGTGTCCGTCGCATTGGGCTCCGGGTATCGGCAGGGGTATTCCTGTAAGAAAAAACGTTCTGTTAATCGGACTTTCTCATGGCGCCAATTTTTGAAAGCAAATGCTTGAGAGGCAGACAGATGCCCTCTTTAAGCATTACTAGGTTCCTCTTCCATTTCTGTCCTACTGGTATTGCCACTTCTTTCCTGGAATCAAGTAATTCTTTTCGTATTCTTCGTTCAGCTCCCGCCAACGCGTAATAAATCTCTCTGCAACTTTCGCATCGACCTTAGCTCCGATCAAAAACTTCATGCAATGCTCATAGGGATCCCCGGCCCTCTCTACAATGGTTTGATAATCCTTTTTATCGAAATCCAGAAACTCGACACCTTCTTTTTTCAACTTATTGGTATATTTCATCTCATTGGCCAACATATTCTGAAAATCGTTTGCCCCCCACTCGACGGTTGTCTGCTGAATGACCTTCCTCGACTCCGGTGACAACTTATTCCATACATCCAAGTTGATTGAATTAGACCATCCCAGAACCGAACCCCAGGGAAAGCCGACGTACTTGCCGATTTCAGTCAGGCGGTAGGTGGCTATGGCAGGTACATCCAACAATACGCCGTCTGTGACTCCTCTCATAAAACCCTCATACACATCCTGCATTGCCTGAAAGACTGCGACAGCATCGGCCGCCTCAACCATTCGTGAAGGGTACGCACCTCCAATGATTCTCATTTTCATTCCTTTAAGGTCGGCTAAATTCCGAACCGGCTTTTTGGAAACAAACTTATATGTCCCAAGGCATGATCGATTGATCAGATACATGTTATGCCTTTTGAACTCTCCTTGGATCTCCGGTATGTCGCGAAATAGTCCTCTCCAGGAATATAGCGCCTGCTCGACCGTCTTATTCAATGGATAGTACGTCTGCAGCACTCCGTTCAGGGGGAAGAGACCCGTATAATAGACCGGCGGGGTGCTGACTACGTCGATACTTCCGGTCCGGCATAGGTGAACCAGATCCTTGGTCTGTGCGATTTCGCCTGCAAAATACATTTTTATTTTGACCGCCCCATTTGTTTTCGCCTCTATATCCTTGGCCCATTGGATTAATGGCGGCATGGAATGTAACTCCCGATTCACAAAAACCGCCCACTTCAATTCAACCGGTTTGGGGTCTGCGGCGGCAACCGATGAAGCATTGAAACCGAAAATCGTGATAAAAATCAAAAATAACAGTATGACAGCCACCGCACTTACACTTTCATTACATCTTTTACCTTTAAACATTTGCGCACCTCCTTTTTTGTTTTGATCGTTCTGTTCAAACCATAATGGAAATCAAATCTTAAAGGCTTAATTGCACACCGAGCTGCTTGATTGAGGGTTGAAGTTGTTGGCGAAAACTTAACAGACCGACTGGTCTGTTCTTTATGAGTTTCTAAATGGGAATATTCCAAAAGTCAATGGTTTTTTTGATTTTGATTCGAGGGAGGGGTGCGGTGTGAATGATAGCTAATATGAGTGATCCTGTAAGAAAGAACCATGTCAATCGCCATGTTATTTTCCAGATAAAATTGACTGTGAGTGTGGATTATGCAATATGTCAAGAAGCGCTGATGCCGGTTTTTAAACCGGCGTTACGCTATTCGAGAGATGCTGTTTAGGAAAGCCGCTTTGGGCTCGGCGATAAATCGCACAT
>DUZK01000246.1 GCA_013349495.1 Deltaproteobacteria bacterium | reverse complement strand
TTGGGTGGTGGGATTTGCCGATGCCATTAATGATCAAACCCTTCCCGGCATTGTTGAGAACACCTTGCTGACGGCCGGCAAACTGAAAGAAGTGCTCGATAACAGCGCGTAACCGGTTTATGTCCGATTAAAATTCGGATATTGATTATGCTTTTCTCTGCCTTCACCTATTGACACGCCTTGCATGTTTCAATTAGTTTGGCTTTGGCAGAAATTCCTGATTTGATCCGGCATTATCCGTGTTTCTATATTACAGACGGGATAACCCCGGTGAAATACTATAGCAGTTTTCAAAAATATGTTCCGTTTCACCTTGAAATGTGGAGTGAGCAGCGGTTGACCAAATCATCTCACATCGCCTTTTTCATATCCTCTCACGGGCTCGGACATGCCGCTCGTGCAGCCGGTATTATGGCTGCCCTGCATGAATTGAACCCCGGACTTCATTTTGAGATTTTTACGGCTGTACCGGAATGGTTTTTTAAAGATTCCCTGCCCGGTCCGTTTACCATTCACTCCGTGCTGACGGATATCGGCTTGGTCCAGAAAAACCCGTTCAATGAGGATGTCCCAAGGTCTCTGAAACATCTGGATAGCTTTTTTCCGTTCGATTCAAGCCGGCTCGAACCGGTATTAAAAATCGTATCCGATGCCGCCTGTAATGTAATCCTATGCGATATTGCGCCCATGGGCATTGAGGTGGGAAAGACCCTGGGTATCCCTTCCGTATTGATTGAAAATTTCACGTGGGATTGGATTTATGAGCGCTATGTCATCAAGGATAAGAGAATTAAAGTCCATATCGATTATTTGAATCGGTTGTTTGATTCCGCCGATTTTCATATTCAGACCATACCGGTCTGTAATCCGAAGCATGTCGATATAACGGTTCGCCCGGTCAGCAGAAAGCCTCGCACCCTTCCCGAGAAAGTTCGCTCTGAATTAGGCATACCGGGGATTGCTCCGATGGTAATGATCACCATGGGCGGGATTCCTCAGCATTTCGATATCATGGAAACGCTCAGAAAGCATCCGGAATACTACTTTGTTATTTCCGGCGGGGGGGAGTCCTTTATTCGAGACAATAACGTGATTGTTCTACCGTACCATTCCGACTATTACCATCCCGACCTGATTCATGCATCAAATGTCGTTGTGGGCAAATCCGGATACAGCACCCTTGCCGAAGTCTTCTACAGCGGCATTCCGTACATTTTCGTCAAACGCCCCACGTTTCGTGAATCTGAAGTCTTTACACCGTTTATAAAAAAGAGAATGAACGGGGTGGGGATTCCTGAAGAGGAGTTTAATACCTGCAGCTGGCTTTCCTTTATTCCGGATCTGTTAAAGCTACAGCCCATACAGAGGAAACAACCCCATGGCGGGGATCAGGCGGCAGAGTATATCTTGGGTTTACTTGATAACCTGTGCCGCAACGATTAGTATTCATAATGAATGGATGGGGATAAGAGAAAGATTGAAAGGCGCAGAAAGTGATCCTGCTATTGTATAAGACATTGATCTTACAGGGTTTATAACAGCGAGCCGTTGGTTGTGGATGAACCTCCGGCTTTTCATCAACCATACTCCATTACATCCGGGAAGGTAAAAAATGCCCCAGGTAAAGATCCATATTTCTTCTTCCGTGGATAAACGGAATAAGGCAGCGCTAGTGAAGAAGATCAGGAGCAGCGTTCCGAAGATACTTAACATCAGTGAAAGCATCGGACAGGTGATGCTGTATGAAACCCCGCCGGAGCTTCGAAGTGCGCATGAAAGCCGGGATCAAAATTTCGTTATTGTTGAAACCTTCATGTACCCCGGAAGAAGCCAGGAGATGAAAGAGAGGCTAATGCGGCACTTTATTATGCTTATCAATGAATACACCGGCGTTCCGGAAAAGGACATCAACTGCATCATCCACGAAATCTCCCCGGAGAACTATTTCGGCGGTACATCACACAAATACATAGAGGATCTCAAATCAAGTTAAGCCTTGATTGGAGCCCTGTTCCATAGCTTTCAAAACTACTTCGGCATCACCTGCTCTCTGCGGCGAGAATCTTTTTCAGTATCGGCAAAAGATGGGTCCGGAACTTCTCGGGATTTTCGCTCATTGGGAAATGGCCGAGTTCGCTCATGATGATCAACTCCGCCCCCGGAATAGCCTCTGCCGCAGCCCTGCTGTCTTCCGGGGAGCAGGCATAGTCGTACTCCCCGGTGAGCATGTAAACCGGACATTTTGCCGTGTCGATGAGATCGAGCTTGTCGCTCATGTCCCCCTCGATCTTGAAGAAATACAAATCGCCCTTGAAAATCCCCGGGCCTCCCTGCATATAATGCCACAACGTCTCCCAGCGGTCATTGTCCGGGCTCTGGGGCGCGATCAGACCGGAAACGATCCCTGCGCATACCTCCCCGCCATGAGCGTCCGGGTGATGCAGCCATGAAGTGTCGTAGTAGGGATGGAGGCGTGCCGAGGACTGCAGCCCGATCACGCACCGCAGCTCTTCGGCGTGCTGCATGGCCAGGTTCAGAACGATTCGACCGCCGATGGAGCATCCCATCACCACCGGATTTTCCAGATCGAGGGTACGAGCCACGGTCATGATGAGGTTGGTGTATGCTTCTGTTGTGAGCCGGTATTCTTCGCGCTCCCAACCCGAAGGCGGGGAAGACTTTCCGTGCCACGGCATATCGAACACAACCACACGGAAAGACCGGGTGATTTCCTCATCGTTTAGGAGCGCCCGGTACTGCCGGCCATCAGAACCCGCCGTGTGAAGGCACAGAAGCGGCACCCCCTGCCCTGCCTCTTCATAGTAGATGCGATAGGGAACATCCTGAATCTTCAGATTGATATAACGCCCTGTGATGGGTTCGATATAAGCGTTCATCATTTCACCTCCAGTTTCCGGATGCTTGCCAGCACTTCTTTGACATAGAGCAGGTTGGCCATTAATGGTTGCAGATTTCCCTCAAGCCGCATCCTGCCAAAACGGACGAGTGCTAATATATCGTTGTAGCCAGGCTCAGGGACGGCCGCCCAGAACTTCTTCCAGGTATCTGCGGAAGCCCGGAGGGCAAAAATCCATGTCGGCATCACCCCAGCGACGGTGACATCGGTAATGCGCCCCTCATGAATTTTTACGATGTGCTGTTTATCACCGATTTCAAGCATGAATGTCGTGGTGAGATACCTGCCCCGGTGCAGCAGCGCAGCATCGTTATTCACCAGCTCAGGCAAGGCTTCGATCTTCATGTTTACCTCCTCATTAAACCCATTACGGTTGAAGTAAATTTTCGCCTCCACAACCTTATCTATTTTGGCCGACAACCGTCAAGAGATTCTGTTATACCTGTTTATAAGTATGCAGCGAGGGAAGGGGTTTTTTGAAAACGGTCACAGGCGCTTGAAAAATGCCCACCATATGAAGCCGGCGGTCGCTGCGAGTGATAAAATGAAAGATATAAATGCTTTCCAGTTGATCGGTTTTTTTGCATACCCGTGCTTGTCGGTGCTTTGTTTGGCTTTTAGACCGCAGGACGGGCATACTGCTTTGTTAATAGGGAAATCAGTGAAGCATTCCGGACATCTTCTAACTTTCATGGGCCGATACTTTACGATGCATCTTATCCTGATATTTGTCGTTGTGAAGAGAGATCTAAAGATAGCACAAAGTGACAATTCCTCACAAGGTTAATCCCTCTCCGTTTTATTTACGATCACTTAGGGTTGGGGATTTGGCGGTTGGGTTCGCATAACAAAAAAGGCAATTATGATAGCAGGGATGAAGCGGGTATGATCCGATATCAACTGAAACCCGGCATCCGCAACCGCTTTTAACGCGCTGCCCTTTGTCCCGTTCGAGGGAAATGTCTCCACCAAACAGTTCTTTTAACCGGTGATTGGGGATGCACGCACTCTGTTTCACACCGGAACCCGGGGGTAAGAAATCCAGAAGTTCCGTTTCACAGCAGAGGTAGAGTCGAATGCCTTTTTTCCTCAATGTTCCGGCCATATCGAGGATGATTTCGGATTTCCGGTCCGGTGACGGGTCCATAAAGGAGATATCGGGTTTCCTTCGCACGCGATTTTGAACCTTTTTATACAGATCCAAAAAGCTGGTGATGCATCGATGTATTCCGATCTGTGATGCGGTTTCGGCGATCAGTGAGAAATCGGTAAGGTTATCGTGTGTTTTTCCATTTTCTTCTTCATAAAAGCAGACAGGATCGAACCGCCAATCGATGCAGGCTGGATTATAACGGCGGCAGAGGGCCTCTAACTGCCCTAGGCGATCCGTTAAAGGCGGTACATTCGGTTCAAGTTTTGGATTGTCTGAGTTGACGGTAAAGCTGAAATAAACATGATATCCCATCTCCATTAGCCGTTCCCCGTAATTGCCGGAAAGAAACGGGCCGAAATTTTTCGACCAAAAGACAACGGTATGCACTTTATCGGGTGTTGCGGGAACTTTCGAGACTTTCCGGTTGTAGGGATTGAGGACTTCAAAGAATCCGTTATGGATTCCGTTCATGAACCAGTCCATGTAAAACGCGGGGATATCTGTGCGTCTGGAAGCAGATATGACTATCAATCTATTTCTTCTTCAAATCTGAAAAGGATATGACCTTGGAGCCCTTGTTGATGTTTATCGTTTTCGACGAGCCGTCCGCAACGTCTTCGATCGATTGATCCTCGGGACATTCCACCTTCTCTATTCGCATCCGTTTTCCGTTCATTGTAAATTCGTCGCCGTTGATATAGGCCTCCCTCAGAATCCAAGTCACCACCTGCAGCGGGACTTGGAGAAACAAAAGCTTAACCAGATACCAGCCCTTTTTGACATCCGGCGATATGTCTTCGATTCTGGCAAATATCAGGGGCTTGTCTTCGAAATAGATCAGAACAACATCGTTTATTGTTGCCATTATTCAAACAATCCTTTCAAGGCCTTGCTGGATAGAGATTCTATGTACTTTATCGGATTGTGATATGCAAATGATTAAAATCTTTTAAACAAGAACAAGGGGTGGGCGTTCGGTGTCGGAAACTTGATCAAGTATCTGTTTGAATCTCCGATATATTCTGTTACAATGATCATCTACGAATAAAGATAGATACCATTCCCAACAGCCGGGATGGTGCTGCGCAGGCCTTGCAAACAGGGTTTCCGGATTGATACCCTTGCAAGGTTTTTATTAAGGAGACGATGGCATGGCAAAAGCAAAACTCAAAGAGCACCTCATCAACCGTGAATGGTGCAAGGGGTGCAGCATTTGTATTCAATTCTGCCCAAAGCGTGTGCTTGAACTGGACAGCGAAGATAAAGTGGTGGCTGCCCGCCCGACAGACTGCATCTGCTGCTTGTTGTGTGAACACAGGTGTCCGGATCTCGCCATAGAAGTCGATACGGAATAGGACAATTCAATGACGAAGCAAGTTAAATTTCTTCAGGGAAACGAAGTTTGTGTTGAGGCCGCCATGTATGCCGGCCTCCAGTTTTTTGCAGGTTATCCCATCACCCCGTCTACGGAAATCGCCGAACAACTCTCATACCGGCTGCCGCAAATCGGGGGTAAATTCATTCAAATGGAAGATGAACTGGCTTCCATGTGTGCCATTATCGGGGCATCCCTGACGGGCCACAAAGTGATGACGGCAACCAGCGGTCCGGGATTTTCCCTTATGCAGGAAGCCCTCGGTTATGCCGTCATGGCAGAGATACCATGCGTCATCGTGAATGTTCAACGGGGAGGCCCTTCAACCGGGCTCCCCACGCATGTGAGCCAGGGAGATGTCAACCAGGCCCGGTGGGGCACCCACGGGGATCATTCCATTGTGGCGCTTACTGCATCCAATCATCAGGATGTGTTCGGCATTACGGTTGAGGCATTCAACATCGCAGAAACCTACCGGACTCCCGTGATACTGCTGTTTGACGAGGTGATCGCGCATATGCGGGAACGTCTCGTTATGCCCGAAGAGGGAGAAATCCCCCTGGTTCAGCGGCTGAGAACATCGGTGCCCGGAGGGGTGGACTACCACCCCTATCTTCCCAGGGAAGACGGGCGGCTTCC
>DUZK01000245.1 GCA_013349495.1 Deltaproteobacteria bacterium | reverse complement strand
GATTGCAAATCCCAATCCATTATTGCAGAATAAGGGAGCGAAGTGGGTACGATCGGCCGCATGCTGACCGGAAGGAAACATCTCAATCTACAACTTGAATTAAATCGATGGCCATGAACAACGAATCGCAAAACAGCCTCGAAATCGGAAGGGTGCTGAACGAAAAATGGGTCATTCTGGAATTTATCGCCAAAGGCGGTATGGGCGAAGTGTACCGGGCCCACCAGATTCACCTGAAGCGGGATGTGGCTATAAAGATAATATCACGTGAGTGGATCGAGTCATTTGGCGAGGAGGAGTATGAGCGCAAGGCCGGTTTGCAGCGGTTCCGAAACGAAGTCCAGGCAATGGCCCGAGTGCGGCATCCCAACGTGCTGCAAATTTTTGACTACGGAACCGTAAATGTTAAAGAAGACGAACAGGATCTGGCGCTCGAGTATATCGCCATGGAATACGTTCCGGGCGGGACGCTGCGGGCAACCATGTCGGACGAAGGTTTCGAAGACGAAGAAGGTCTCATAATCGCCTGGTTGAAGGCGTATTTTTTCCCGGTACTCGACGGCGTCCGGGCGATCCATGAACTCAAAATGGCCCATCGCGATCTGAAGCCGAGCAATATGTTGATGGACGGTGAAACTCCCAAAATTGCCGACTTCGGACTGGCCCATTCATACGAATGGCAGCCGGTGACCCAGTCCATTGACGTCAAGGGAACACCTGCATATATGTCGCCGGAGCATTTTTTTGAATTCGATAAGGCCGATCATCTTTCCGACATCTATTCCCTTGGCAAAATACTTTTTGAAGCGATAAACGGTCGTATATCTCCCAAGAGCAAACCGTTCAAACAGGCTTGTCTGCCGGATCCTGAAACGCCATTTTTGCAAGAGGTGAATCGGGTCATTCGTATTGCCACATCTGAAAAAAAGGACAAGCGCTACACCTCGGTGGAGCAAATGCGCTCGGCGCTGGAAGCGGCAATTGAGATGGGCCGAACCAAGCCCCTTTTGAACGGTGCAGCCGACGACCGGAAATCTTCGTTTTGGCACCAGCCTCGCCTCATTTGGGGAGGAATCGGTCTGACCATTTTGTTGGTAACGGCGATGGTCATATGGCATCTGATGGGCGAGCCCGGTAAAGTGGCCATGCAATCCGATCCGGTTCCGGGTATCAAACAGCCGGTAACAAATGCAGACACACAAAAAACCGGCATGGATGGGGCGAGTTCAACTCTTTCCCTACCGGCGTTATTTCTGGGCAAAGACGGTATCCGCATGCGTCTGATTACCGGCGGTGAATTCAAATTCAAAGAAGAATCGACTGCCGGCGGCCCGGTTAGAAAGATAAAACATTTTTATATGGACGAAAATAGTGTTTCTAATTATCATTTTGTTGAGTTTTTAAACGCGATCAAAGAGACGCTAATAATCGAAAACGGGATCGTGAAACAAAAAGACCGGATCTTGTTCTATCTGGGTGAAGGCACGGCGCCCTACGAACAGATCGTCTACCAGCACGACCGGTTTCATTTGCGGGATACCACCCGTGCCGCTTATCCGGTAGTGCGTGTCACCTGGTATGGAGCAGCCGCTTATTCGACGCAATACGGCAAGCGTCTGCCGACGGAACAGGAATGGCGTTATGTTGCATCCTTGGACCGCAGACAACATGAATCCACCCCTGCAATGGAGACTTCTGAATCACAACCGGAACATAAGGATATTCACTCAAGCCACATGACGGTACAGAAGGAAGGGGAAATGGCGCCCCGGGGAGAAGCCTCTTCCGCCAAGGACGATAATCGTCTATCATCCCTGAATAAAAACAAGCAATGGGTCGTTCGAACAGGGTCTGTTTCGTCCGGCATCACCCCGGGCGGGAAAACAAAAGATGCCACGTATCCGAGCTATATCATCGGCCCGGATCATACGGCCGATTTCCGCTATCCGTGGGAAGGGTTTTCGGATGTAGGTTTCCGCTGTGTATTGAGCGTTCCATGAGGGAGGTATCTGCGGCAGCTCACTGACTAGATTAAATCCCTCTTCTTTTCCTCAAACTCCGCTTTATCGATTTCTCCTCTCGCGTATCGTTCTTTAAGAATATCCAGTGCGTTGGGCTTGCTTGAACGTTGAGTATCGCCGCGCGCTGAACCGGCAAGCCATTTTACGAGAAAAATCAACGCCACGATAACCAGTCCCCAAAACGCGATCATAAAAATCATGTGCATCCACCCCGTACCCCAGCCGCTCATCATATCGCCTGGACCCATATGCCAGCCGTAATTGCCGCCCTGTCCCTGTGCCCAAGCCATGTTCCATGGAAGTAGTTGTAATATTGAAATGAGAAAATATTTCATTTATGCCTCCTGGTTTACTTCAATTGATAATGCTATTCTTTATAAAGATGCGAAACCGGTTCTCCCCGCATAACGGATTTCACCGGATCATTGACGAGCGTTTTACCCGAGTATTCCCGGGGAATGGTGATGATAAAGGCTGCACCCTCTCCCAATCTGCTGGAGACTCGAATGTCACCTCCCATATCCCGAAGTATTTTCCTGGATCCGGCCAGCGCCAGACCCTGCCCCTTTTCTTTAGTTGTAAAGAAGGGTGTAAAAATTTTAGGAAGATGTTCCGGGTGTATTCCGGGTCCCTCGTCTTTTACTTCAATTCGGCAATGTTCGTCCTCCCGTGAGGATTTTATAAAGATGGATTTACCGGGAGGAGAAACTTCAGCAGCATTCAGAATGAGATTATTTAAAATCCATTCTATTTTATCCGGGTTTACCATGGTGGGGCATCCGGTATCATCCATATCAACCGTCAACGCGATACCGGCTTTTAGCACCATATGACGGTGCCGATCCGCCTGTCTTTGAATGATCTCATTAATATCGCAGGACAAAAGATTGTTGCGATCTTGAGAAATAAAGGATGTCAGCACCTCGACAATATGTTCCATTCTTTCGGTTTCTTTTTCGATCGTGCGCTCCAACTCGGGACCGTGGCCCTGTTTAACCGCTTTAGCCAAATTTTTAAGGGATCCCAAAAGATATTTCATTTCCTCGCCCACGGCGCCTGCGGCACGCCCCAACACCGCCAGGTTTTCAACGGCAACGGCTTCCTCGTGCTCTTTTTTCTGCCGATCCACCAGCCAACCCAACACGACGGCCACCAAATTAAAGACCAACAACTGTATAACAACGGTCAGCATGCGGTTATGGGGGCCGGAGTAGTACAAGATATGAGGCGCATATAAAAGACTGATGATAACCGACGCGGTGAGACCGTGCCTGAGCCCGAACCAGAAACTGGTCAACAAAATCGGGATGAAGAAGAGCTCCCGGTGAAGAAAATGATACCCCGGATGCTCCTTTATGGTTGCATAATGCAGAACCGTAATCAGTGCTGTCAGCGTATATATCAACGTGAGTTTATAAGGTTTTATTTTATCTTTCATTTGAATTTCTTTTTTGCTGCTTCACCGTAAAGTTTCAAATCGAAGACAAGAATTCTTTTCACACCGAAAAACTGAACGAATGGAGTCTGTCTGCATAACATATGGTTCAGTCTGTTATGGAATGGATCTTTCCTGTTTCCTTATCGACCAGCAGACGATCTAATCGGCTACCGTCGGGATGGTTAATTTCAGCTGCATAATAGGAACCTTTATCTTGAAGTTTTCCCAATTGATACGGTTGAGACGTTTTTCTACCCATATATTGATGTACTAAATCTTCCGCCACTGCCGGAGTCATCATATCACGATTATTCCGGTATCGCTGCCTTCCTGAACGATCATATCCAGGAGATCTTTCTTCAGGTGGCGTATTATCCCGATAGCCCGGCATATTGTATCCGCCCTGGCCGCCCCAACCGGAACCGCCGCCCATATGACCGCCCATCCCTCCACCGCTGCCCCCCATCATCGCGACTGTCGGATTAGTAAAAAAGAAAAAAACTGAAATTGCATACATTATTAAGACCCGCTTCATGATGACCTCCAATACATTGATATACATTCTAAACGTATCATATTGTTCTCAATTAACATCTCTGCAAGGCATATGCCATTAGAGAAGCAGGCAAAAAAGATAGTACGATACTTCTCGTCTATCCTCTTTAACCAGCGAACATATTGAGGAATATTAAGGTTAGCCACGTGAAGCGTCAGTGATATCTGAGCGATTGTGTCTTTAGTAGATGTGAAGAATTTTCGCGGTTAATGTTCGAATGGATATCTTTTATACATGTTCTAATTGATGCCATATTCTTTGAGTTTTAATTGGAGGGTGCGGCGGCTGATTCCGAGGATCTTTGCTGTATGCGTCCGATTTCCCCCTGTTTCCTCTAATGTGCGCAAGATAATTTCCTTCTCTGCTTCTTTTAAGGTGCTTCCGGAAGACACGCCTAGGTTCTTTATCCCAACAGGCGTGTCTTTTCCCGTCATGATGGAAGGGAAGTCGTCCTGTGTGATCATGTCTCCTCGGGTCATTATAACGGCGCGTTCCACCAGATTTTCAAGCTCCCGGACGTTTCCGGGCCAATTATGCCGCATCAGTACATCCGTTGCTTTTGGTGTAAACCCCTTTATCAATTTCCGGTTCTTCTCCACGTATTGTTTGAGAAAAAACTCAGCCAGCAACGGAATATCCTCATGCCGATCTCTAAGCGGGGGTATTTCTATTCTCACCACATTCAGGCGATAGTACAGATCCTCCCGGAAGCGTCCTTCCTTAATTTCATTTTCAAGTTTCTTATTGGTCGCGGTAATGACTCTGGTATCGATTTGCAATGTGGTTTCACCGCCCACAGGTTCTATTTCCTTTTCCTGAAGGGCTCGCAAAATCTTGGCCTGGGTTGCCGGGGACATTTCACTGATTTCATCGAGAAACAAAGATGATTGGTGCGCCAATTGAAACCGGCCACGATTCTTGCTGACGGCCCCTGTAAAGGCCCCTTTTTCGTGGCCGAAGAGTTCGCTTTCCAACAGGGTTTCCGGCAACGCTGCGCAATTTACCTTGATCATCGGCTTATGGCATCGTGGACTGTTTTGATGAATGGCATTGGCGATCAATTCTTTGCCCGTGCCGCTTTCGCCCGTTATCAATACCGTTGCTTCGGTCGGCGCTACCTGGGCCAGTGTTTCAAAAAGATTTTTCATTGCGCGGCTGTTGCCGATGATATTGCTGAAATCGAATCGGTCATCCAGTCTTTCCCTCAGATACCGATTTTCCTGCTCCAATTGATGGTGGCGTAATGCGCGATGGATAATCAGTTTCAGCTCGTCGATATCCAGAGGTTTCGTGAGGTAATCGAAGGCTCCGGATTTCAGCGCTTCCCTGGCTGTTTCAACGGATGCATACGCCGTCATGATGATGATCGGTATGCCGGGGCTTAGTTTCTTGATCCGTTTCAGTGCTTCAATGCCTCCCATTCGGGTCATACGGATATCCATCAGTATGAGGTCGTAAAATTGATCTTCCACGGCTTCGATGGCATGCTGACCGTCGTCTGCTTCTTTTACGTCGTATCCGTCATCGGTTAGCACTGCTTCGAGCATCTTCCGAAGGGATAAATCATCATCTGCTACTAATATTTTGGATTTCATGAGTTTACCTGTAAGTGTTTACGGGGTCAGAGTTCACCGTTCAGGGTTACGTTTGCCTTGTCCTTTTTCTTTCATCTTCCGGCACCGAATCGATTACCGGTATTCTTATGATAAATCTGCAACCCCTGGATTTCTCGGATGGGGGGCTTTCCACATCAATTTCTCCCTGATGGTTCTCCACAATCTGATGTACGATGGCTAGCCCGAGGCCTGTACCCGTTTCTCTGGTGGTGAAAAAAGGATCGAAGATCTTAGGCAGATTCTCTTTCGGGATTCCCGGTCCATCATCTTCAACCTGAAAAAGAAATTGAGTTCCATCATCTTCCAGAGAAGCTTTAACTTCAATTCTGCCTCCCGGTTCTATAAACTTCAAGGAATTCAGTAAGAGATTTAGAAGCGCCTGGGTCATCTGATATGCGTCAAGGTGAAGTTCTTTTAAATCAGTTGATATATCCCGGTGAATCGTTGTGTTTTTGGCCCAGGCATCGGCT
>DUZK01000244.1 GCA_013349495.1 Deltaproteobacteria bacterium | reverse complement strand
ATAAAATTGATAAAATACCTTAACTTTAGGCACTCTAGATCACTTTAGGCACTTTAAACTTTTTCATAGGATGAAGAAACCAATTGTAATACGTAACCGTATTTAAGAATACGTGTACTAAGTAAGTGGACAATCTCGAATTAAGCATGTGGGGTTTAAGAGGGTTCAAGGGGTCGAGGATTCCAGGGTTCGAGTGAAATGCTAAAGAATTACAAAGAGTTGAATGTCTGGAAAAAGCCATAGGAACTCTGTTTGAAGACATATAGAATAACAGCAAAATTTCCAAATGAAGAAAGATATGGTCTAACTTCACAGATAAGAAGATCTGCTGTGTCTATTCCTTCGAATATAGCAGAAATCGGAAGAATGTTAAAACCGTTGATAAAATCTTTAGAAAACAAACCCTTGAATCCTGGACCCCCTGAATCCTTGAACCCTCTTCTCCAACTATATTGGAGAAGAACCTCAAACATTAAAAGGGTGTACGCTCCCGGTGGATAAAGAGACCCCCAAAGAGTCGACGAAACTGATTGAAACGGTTGACAAAGCACTTGACATCCTGGAGTGTTTTTTAGACAGCGGCCCGGAGCTGACGCTCAAAGAACTCAGCGAAATGACAGGCCTATACAAAAGCCGCATCCTCAGAATATGCGGCACTCTCATGGCCCACGGCGTCCTTATCCGATTGCAGCGTTCCACATACCGGCTGGGTCCGAAACTCATGTCGCTTGGAAAAGCATATGAGAGATCGAATACGCTTCTTTCTCTAGCTCGGCCGGATCTTCGGGAGCTTGCCGCTCTCACTGGTGAATCAACATCGCTGTTTGTCATTGATGGGACGAAGCGGATGTGTCTAGTCCGGGAAGAAGGGTCATCCCCCATTCGTTATTCCATCACCGAAGGTGAAAGGTTGGAACTACATGCGGGCGCCGGCGGCAAAGCGCTATTGGCGTTTACCTCTGAAAAAATACGCAACCGACTACTAAGTGGAAAGGCATTGAATAAACTAACACCTGCGACAATTGTTAGTCGGGAGAGCCTGGAGGAAGAACTCGAAACGATTCGGAAAAACGGCTATGCCATAAGCAAAGGCGAAAGAACTTCTGAAGCGGCTTCGATGGCCGCTCCTGTTTATGATCATAGCAACCGTGTTTGCGCGGTGATCACCATTGCCGGTCCGATACAGCGGTTTTCAAACGATCACTGCCGGGAGATGCTGACTCATCTACTGGCTTCGGCAAAGAAACTGTCATTCCTTCTAGGCCAAAAAGGAACGGGATAGCGCTTGTCTATCGAAGCAATCCCTCCAAATCGCATCCGCTCTGCTGCACCGCCCCATCCTCAAAGCGGCAACTACCCATTTTCAAAATACCGGTGATAACAACAGGTATCAGTTACTATTTTTCGGCATGGCCATTGTTCTACGTCATATCATATTCAGTACTTGAAGATATCCAGGATATCCCAATGACCATCCGTGGGAACCGCAACTTCGCGGTCCATGATCACATCCAGCAGGACCGGGCCTTCATCGTTTAGTGCTTTTTCCAGTGCCGGCTTCAACTGCTCCGGCTTGTCGATACGGATCCCTTCGATTCCACAGCCCCGGGCTATTGCCGCAAAATCAGGACTATACTCCTCCCGGGTTTTGGTATTGATAAACCGTGTTCCCAAGTCCCTGCCGTATGCATGATTTTGAAGTCCGTAGATGGTTCCAAAGGCGGTGTTGTTCATCACCAGCCAAATGGCATCCACCTCCAGTTCTTTGGCCGTAACAAGGGCGCCAAGTACGGAACTCATGGCACCGTCACCGATAAGCGCGATCACCTTTTTGTCAGGAGCCCCCAATTTGGCCCCGATCACGGCTGCCGGACCGAATCCCATGGTTGCCAATCCTGACGGGGGCAGATGGGTCATGCCTTGATAAATGGGAAATTGCTGGGCCAAACCGTTTTTGTTCCAGCCGACATCCGTGACCACGATGCCGTCTTCAGGAAGCAGCTCCCGGACCTCGGTGAGAATCCGTTCGGGTCGGATCGGGACTGCATCCGACGTGTTATACGCTTCAAGACCTTGACGCCAGCCGGCCATTTCAGCGGATATCTGAGTCAGCCGCGGATCATCTTTCCAGCTGTAACTCTTTTTGGATGTCTTGACACCGGCCAATACATCATCAAGCACGGCACCGGCATCGCCTGTGATTCCCACCGTCACCGGATAGTTTTTACCGATTTCCTTTTCGTCTAGATCGACCTGGATCAATTTCGTCCGGCTCATATCGAAGGTGTGTTCAGGCATCCATGACGAACTGCTGGCTTCGGCAAACCGTGTTCCGACAGCGAAAATAACATCCGACTCCCGAGAGAGACGGTTTGAGGTGGGAGTTCCCCAAAAACCGGTCATGCCGACACTCAAGGGGTGGGCGTCGCTGATGCTTCCCTTACCCATCAGGCTATAGGCCACAGGAGCGCCAAGCGCCTCTGCCAGTGCGGTGATGCGATCCCAGGCCTCGGAAAGAATAACG
Organism: Deltaproteobacteria bacterium; assembly: GCA_013349495.1. Taxonomy (GTDB): domain Bacteria; phylum Desulfobacterota; class Desulfobacteria; order Desulfobacterales; family SURF-15; genus DUZK01. Next base: position 3,587 of record DUZK01000244.1, on the reverse strand, counting down.
CCGCCGCCGGCGTATATCAAAGGTCGTTCGGCTTGGACCAGATGCTCCACCGCCCGTTCAATATCGAGTAGATCGCCTCTAATGCGTTTCCCTTTTGATAACCGGGATTCTATGTCAGGGATTTGCACGTCGGCCCGGCGGGAGAATAAATCCATTGGCACGTCCACCATAACCGGTCCCGGCCGGCCGGTTGTGGCGACGGCAAACGCTTGTGAGAGAATTCTCGGCAACGCTTCCACGCTATGGGTTCGCCAGGCTCTTTTAACAAAGGGTCGGCACACTTCATACTGAGATGCATCGGCATGCATTCTGAATTCCTGGTGCGCATCGCGACCGAAATGCTGTGTGGGTATGTCCCCTGTGATCACCACCATGGCGGACGAGTCCAGGGCAGCATTGGCAATACCGGTAACGGCATTGGTAAGCCCGGGTCCGAGATGGGTCATAAGCACACCGGGTTTATGGGTAACACGAAAGTATCCATCAGCTGCATGCCCTGCCAGCTGTTCATGTTTAAAGGAAACGAACTCTATGGATGAATCAATGAGCGGGTCCAGCATGCCGATAACCGTATGACCGCAAAGGCCGAAAACATACTTTACACCTGCAGCCTCTAGACATTTTACCGCAATTTGTCCTCCCGTAAGCATGGCACTTCCTCCTTTTTAGTTAACTATTCGGAGCACCCCCAAAGGTGCATCGGTGCATCAAATCACCCGCAACAACGGGTTCGCACAAACCTCCTCGTCCTCATTTGGGTTTAGATCAATCGAATCAGGCATTGGCTATTAGAGCGAATTGATAGATTCTGCGTTGTTTAAAAAAACAATCCGGATATCCAAAACGCTTGAGTGAACACAATCGGCTTTGAAGATAACCAGAAAAGACAATAATAATAATTGCTGCATCCGACGGCAGAGCAGCAATGAATTCTCTTTTGTAGAATCAATTTCTGTCCAGCAGAATATCCAGGCTTAAATCGCTTGTCAACATTTTTTTGGGAAAGGATGAGACGTCTTGTTTCATCCGGAAATTTATTCTTGACAGTGACAAATATGTTTAAGTATGCTGAAAAAAAATTAAACATAATTAAAGTTTGATTTTCACCTCTGAAGTTAAAAAAAACATATTGGAAAAAAATTGAGCATTATTAGAAAATGAATCCAAGCCCTGAAGATATCGGGAGACGTATTCGAACGCTTCGCAAGGAGAAGGGGTTCACCCTGGCCAAAATGGCCGAGCTTTGTCAGTGCTCGTCGAGTCTTCTCAGCCAGATTGAGACGGGGGCAGTGAACCCATCGTTCAGTACCCTCAAGTCCATAAGCGACGTCCTTGGCATCTCCATGGCATCTCTTTTTGAAACATCAATAACCCTCAAGGATACTCCGTTGTCCCCCATTCATGCCAACGAGAGGAAGACCTTGACCACCGGGGGCGGTGTTTCGTTACAACTCCTGTCGAATGGGACGGCTTTTCCCTGTGAGTTTATCCTCACGCGATTGCCGGCCGGGGCATCCACAGGCGATGTTCTTTACAAACATGATGGCAAGGAGTGCGGCTTCATCCTTGAAGGGGAGCTTGTCGTTGAAACAGGGGGAGAGTCCTACCATATGAGACGAGGGGATACCATAACCTTTGACTCTTCCATCCCCCACAGGATCACGAATCCGGGCAAAAAAGAGGCCGTGTCAATATGGGTCAATACGGTCCCGTGGATGTTTGCCATTAAATGACGATCGGCGGGATTGATTAACCGCGGAAGGAAATGGTTTATAATCACACATAAGATATTTTATTGGAGCATAAATCGATCCAAAATCTGTTTGTAAATAGGAGGGGTATTAAATGGAAAAAAAGAAATGGTTGACAACAGAGTATCCGGAAATTTTTTTTGAGAATAATTCCGTGGGAAGATTGAAGAAAGAAATATGGGATGCCTCTGAGGCGGAAATCGATGCAATATTAACGGAATGTGGGATTCCCTCTTCCAGTGAATTGGGCAAAGCCGGATGCTATATCCAGAACACCCCGAGGGTGCAGTGCATAGAGAAAAGAAAGAAAAACGATATCGTATTCGTACCCATCGGGTGTACCGAAAATCATGGCCGCCATGCCAACTCGGGTCTGGACACCTTCATGGTAACACAGATACTGGAGGCTTTGAGACGATACACAGCCAAACAGGAACGGGAGGTAAACCTGGCGTTTACGCCCTTAAATTACGGCGGTCATCCTTATCACCATATGGGAATGCCGGGAACGGTTATCATCCCCCAAGAGACGGTTCAGGAAATGCTGATTTATACCATGCTGGGACTGTGGAACGATGGGTACCGCAAAATTATCCTGGTTAACAATCACGGCCACCTCTGGATGCTGGAATCGGCCATCCAGGAATTTATGAAGCGATTCCAATTGCCGGCACTGGTGCAGGTATTGGATTGGCACCGGGCTGTTCGGGAGTTTTTTATGCCGGTCGGCAGAGACGACAGTTTGGAGACTCATTTTATCCATGCAGACGAGAGCGAAACGGCGGTGGGGCTGTTGCTGTTTCCGGAAATGATCGACATGAGCGTTGTGCAGGATTCGGAAGGTGAAGGGTTCTTGCCGGACGGTCACTTTGATCTTTCCGTGGATCCATATCGCCGGCCCCATCGATGGTCCGAGGGTGAAGGGCATTTTGCGATAGAGCGGTTTGCCACTCCCGAGGGAGTCGTCGGGTCTCCCAGTAAGGGAACCGCCGGAAAAGCGAAAAGACCGATTGCCGCCATCGTGAAATATTTGGCCCTGGTGAACGAACAGATACTGGAAGCATTTCCGGCCGGAACGGTTCCCCCGCCGGATAAAGTCTCTCTTAGGGATCCGAAAGATCTGGAACCATTTCTCAAGGAACCCTTTAGCCAAGGATGGAAGTCGGTGTATGAACTGCCCCATATCGGTCCCTTCACCAAAGGATAAATTGATCTAAGTCATGGTCATCACCAGCGACCTTGGGGCCGGTAGAGTGAAAGGACGAATGGAGGACTCAAAAAGAGATGTTGCGGTTTGAGGGATCGACAAAGAGGCTCTCCTTAGCGGTGCGAAATGTTAGGTTCATTCCAATACCGATGGGTGTCTCACTGTAAAAGAAAATGTTGACATGAAATAATTGATCAATTATTCTACATACCACAATATTGTTCTGGTGAGTAGAATTTAATCGAGATAAATTTTTTGAGGGATTCAATTGGCGTGCTTCCGGCAAAGTCGGCGTACGGCGATCGTCTCCAAGCATTTCAGGATGGATGACACCCCGGAGGCGTTTGGAACGGCTCACAAAGGTGTGGTGGTCAAGGCGACTTTTGAACGCTATGATATGTCGTGTGGCTATGAACGAGGAACCATCAATATTAACCCATTACCATAATTACTAAGGAGGGAAGAAAATGAAACTGCACCATTCACGCAAGACATTTATCTTTTTCACGGTTTTGGCTTTGGGGTTGATATTTGCGACGGCAACCGCCATGGCGGGACCTACGATCAAACTCGGTCATGTTGACCCGGCAGAATGGCAGAGTTCCAAAAAAGGGGCGGCCGCGGTTATT
>DUZK01000243.1 GCA_013349495.1 Deltaproteobacteria bacterium | reverse complement strand
TTAAACAGCATTCTCCTGTTATCGCGAGTGCTAGCCGATAATCAGGACAACGAGCTGACGGAAGATCATGTGGAATCGGCACAGGCCATTTATTCTTCCGGCTCCGATCTGCTGTCGCTGATCAATGACATTCTGGATCTCTCCAAGGTGGAGTCCGGAAAGATGGAACTGCACGTGGAGGAAGTGAATCTTGAAGATCTTGCCGGGAGCTTGGAGAGAACCTTCAGACCGCTTGCAGAAGACAAAAAACTGAGCCTGACGGTGGAAGTTGTAGACGGGCTGCCGAAATCGATCGAAACGGACCGGCAGCGGATGGAGCAGATCGTGAAGAACTTTTTTACCAATGCCTTAAAGTTTACCTCCAAAGGAAGCATCACTCTGAGTATCGGCCGGCCGGATGATGCTTCCGGATTTGATCCAAAACGGACGGTATCGTTTTCCGTTATCGATACCGGCATCGGCATTGCCGAAGACAAACAGAAACAGATTTTCGAGGCGCTTCAGCAGGCAGACGGCACCACCAGCAGGAAATACGGCGGCACCGGGCTCGGGCTATCTATCGCCAAAGAGCTTGCCGGTTTTATGGGCGGTAAAATTCGGCTTAAGAGCCGAGAGGGTGGGGGAAGCACCTTTGCGTTGTATTTACCTGAAGAAATGGAGGCCGGCAGGGAGCAGAGAGCATAGGGCGGTGTCAGGTTTCAGCCAGAATATACTGACACCTGAAACCTGAAACCCTCAAGTGGATTAAATCATAGCAATTGCTGCCATGATTCATAAAATAACTTGATAGTATAGGAATTTCCTTTTTTGGGACGCGGATGAACGCAGATTTTTTAGATTAAGAAAAAAAGATTGTTATCTGCGTATATCTGCGCAAATCTGCGTCCTATCTAACTTGAGCGAACTGCACAACCAGGAAGGAGTTTTTTTTGGATAACAATCTGGAAAACGAAAAGATCGAGATCGATTTGCTTATTCAGGCCATCTTCCGGAAATATGGTTATGACTTCCGGAACTATGCCAAGGCTTCTTTGAGCCGGCGTGTCCAGCAGCGGCTTTCGCGATCCAACCTCAAGACCATTTCCGAGATGCAGCACAAATTGCTTTATGATCAATCGTTCTTTGAAACATTGCTTCTGGACCTGACCATCAATGTCACCGAGATGTTCCGGGATCCCTATTTTTTCAAGGCGATCAGGACGAGTGTCATCCCGGAATTGAAGCGGCAGCCGTTCATAAAGGTCTGGCATGCGGGCTGCTCAAGCGGGGAAGAAGTCTATTCCATGGCAATTTTGCTTAAAGAGGAAGGGGTCGCGCAAACCGCCCGAATCTATGCTACAGACACCAATGAAGCCGTCCTTCAGGAAGCGGAAAAAGGGATCGTTTCAATCGGCAAGATGCAGCAGTACAGCCGCAATTACATGGACGCCGGTGGAATGTCATCCTTTTCGGACTATTACACCGCCAGATATGAAAGCGCCCTGTTGAACAAGACCCTGAGAAAAAACGTTGTCTTTTCCTGCCATAATTTAGTGACGGATGGCGTATTCGGTGAAATGGATCTGATTATATGCCGGAATGTACTCATTTATTTCAATGATGAATTGCAGAACCATGTTTTCGGGCTGTTTCGGGACAGTCTTTGCCCGGGTGGTTTCCTTTGCCTCGGCTCCAAAGAGAGCCTGATGTTTACACAATGTTCGGATGATTTTGAAATCGTGGCAGAGCGAGAGAAGATATACAGAAAGAAGGGAAAACGCGGTTAAGAGCGGTAAGGAAACGAAAGAATGGAAGGCGTTGTCAAAAGTAAATACCGGGCAGTCGTGATCGGCGCGTCCAGCGGCGGACTTAAAGCCCTTAAGACCATTCTTTCGGTCTTGCCCGGGGATTTTGCCCTTCCGGTGATCATTGTTGTACACCGGCATCCGAACGCAGACGGCTATATGGAAGAATCTCTGGATCATAAATGCACATTGAGCGTCAAACAGGTCGATGAAAAAGAAAAGATTCAAAACGGCGTGGTTTATATCGGGCCTCCCAACTATCATGTACTCATCGAAGATACCCGTATATTTTCCTTGTCCGTTGAGGAAGCGGTAAACTACGCGCGTCCTTCCATTGATGTCCTGTTTGAGTCGGCTGCAGATGTTTACGGCCCGGAGCTGGTCGGGGTGGTGTTGACCGGCAATAACGACGACGGCGTCAGGGGACTGCAAAGAATAAAAAGGAGAGGCGGCCTCACGGTCGTCCAGACGCCTGAAACAGCAGAAGCGGAATCCATGCCAAAAGCGGCGATTGCTGCTGTTGATCCGGATCATGTATTGCCCTTGAAGGAGATCGGGCCGTTTCTTAATGGATTGTCAATTTTCAATATTCAATAGCGTGGGGGTCACAATGAGTGAAGTAGAAAAACCGTACATACTGATCGTAGATGACAGACCTGAGAATATTCTGGCTCTGGAAAAAGCGCTGGGATCTCTGTCGCTGAACATCATCAAAGCAACATCCGGGAATGAGGCCCTTGCCTTGATTTTGAAATATGATTTTGCGCTTGTTATCCTTGATGTACAAATGCCGGGTATGGACGGATTTGAGACCGCCGAATTGATGCGCAGCGTCAATGAAACCAAACACATTCCCATTATTTTTGCGACAGCCATAAGCAAAGAGCAAAAGAATATATTCAAAGGTTATGAATCCGGGGCGGTGGATTACCTGTTCAAGCCGATTGAGCCGGAAATATTAAGAAGCAAGGTGACCATTTTTATCGATCTATACATGCAGAAGCGGGCCCTTGAAAAAACCTCCGCCGATCTGCGACAAACCCTGAAGGACTTGGAAAAAGAAATATCCGAGCGCAAGAAGGCCGAGGAAGCCATAGAACGATATGCCCGTGATTTAGAGCTGGAGAAGGCCTACTCCGACAATATCATTACATCGATGATCGATCTACTGCTTGTGGCTGATTCACAAGGCCTAATAACGATCGTGAACAAAGCCGCTCTCGATTTGTTGGCGTACACGGAAGAAGAACTCATCGGCCGGCCCGTGGGACTGCTCTTTGACCAAGAGCCTCTTTTTGAAAGTGCCGGATCTGGTAACGTCATCGAGGCGGGAGACCTTCGAGACCATGATACGACGTTGCTAACGAAAACAGGAGAAAAGATTCCGGCGATGCTATCCTGCTCGGCGATGAGCGATACAGCGGATCGCTCGACAGATATCGTAATTATTGTCCGGGATATGAGGGAAAGCAGACTGGTGCAGGAGCTGGAAAAAGCCAACATGGAGCTGAAAGAAGCCACATCACAGCTGGTTCAGGCAGAAAAAATGACGGCACTGGGTGAACTCACAGCCAGTGTGGCCCATGAACTGAACCAACCGTTAAACGGAATAAAGATTATCTCACAGTCCGTATTGAGAGATTTGGAGAAGAATCGGTTTGAAGAAGAAAACATCGGAAACGACTTGACCGACATCGTGAATCTGGTCAATCGGATGGCCGAAATTATAGACCACATGAGGATTTTCACCCGGCGCACTGAAGGGATGTCCGAGGAAATGATCGATATTAACGACGTGGTAAAGGGGCCGCTCAAACTCATGGGGCAACAACTCAAGAGCCACAACATTGACATCGTTATGGATTTGACTCCGGATCTGCCGAAATTTAAAGGAGATTCCATCCGCCTGGAGCAGGTGATGATGAATCTGATCACCAATGCCCGGGGTGCTTTACAGAGCAGCGGGAAAGAAAACATGAAGATTGAAATAAAAACGTTTCAAAACAATAACCCGGTGACAATCATCGTCGAGATAACGGACAACGGCGGCGGGGTTCCTGAAGATTTAAGAGAGAAGATATTTCAGCCGTTTTTCACCACCAAAGATCCGGGCAAAGGAACGGGTCTGGGATTGTCGGTGTCAAGCAAGATCATTGAAGAGCACAACGGAAGGATCGAACTGGACAGCGCAGTCGGCGAGGGGACAACATTCAGAGTGATGTTTCCGATTGCAGGGTGACGGGTGACAGATGGGGGGTAACGGATAACGGTTGAATATTAAAAATTCCAAATTACAAATATCAAATCTCAAACAAATTCCAATGACCAAAATTCGAAATTCCAAACAGTATCTTCGGAACTTATCCAGACTTTTGGCGGAGGCTTTGGATATTAATCTGTTTTGGGAAACCGATTTTAACTCGGCAAGTTTGGGTCATTGAATATTGGAATTTGAGATTTATTTGGGATTTGGTGCTTGGAATTTGTTTTTTATACAACGCGCATGGATATTTCAATAACCAACAGTCTTAGTTTACAGACCCGTGAGTAAGAATTTCTATAAGCATCGGGGTAAGGAGTATCAAATGGAAGAATTTAAAGTCCTGCTGGTCGAGGATGATGTGGACACCGGAAAAAGATTGGCAACGGCGGTTCGGAAAGCCGGGTTTCATGTGAAGGTTGCGGAAAACGGGGAAGCGGGTTTAGCGCTTTATAAAAATGCGCCCACAGAGATCCTGATCACCGATTTGAAGATGCCGGGCATGGGCGGCATGGAATTGATGCGCGCGGTTAAGAAGATTTCACCTCATGTGCAGATCATCCTTATGACGGCTTTTGGAGAGACGGATACGGCCGTATCGGCGATTCGTGAAGGGGCGCTGGATTACCTGAAAAAACCACTCGATCTGAACGAGCTTACAGTGGCTCTGGGACGGGCAAAGGAAAAAATAGCCGAATTCAGGAAGCGAGAGTTTGTGCCGGCCCTGCTTTTAGCCGAAGATGAAGACGGCGTACGGGAGCGTCTCGCCGGGGAGCTTGAAAAGGAGGGCTGGAGGGTTTTTCCGGCCGGAGATGGAGATGAAGCTCTCCATGTCTTTATTAAGGAAAAAATCGACATCGTCATCCTCGACATCAACATGCCGAAAAAAAATGGTCTTCAGGCCCTACACGAAATGCGAGCCATGAACGATGATTTTGAGGCGATCATCCTCACGGGCCATGGCGATCAGGACAGCGCCATTCAGGCGCTTCGTGACGGGGCCATCAATTTTCTGAAAAAGCCCATCGATCTGGAGCAGATGATATTGGCGGTGGAAAAAGGCATAGAGAAATTGCAAATCGAAAGATCCTTGAAATATCGCACGCGCGACCTCGAGCTGGCAACTGAGATTATCGGCACCGTTACCAAGGAAAACCAGATTCTGGTCGATCTTCGCAGCAGCGTTCCTCTCTCGGCCAAGGCGTTTGCCCAAAAGCTGATTGACGCGATGCCCATGGGGCTGGTGGTAGTAAATAAAGATTTGGAAATCGTATATATAAATAAAGGGGTGACCAATCCCATTAAATACCAAGCCGAAACCATCGACGAGGAATTTATTAAAAAACTGAGCAATATGGGCATCACCGAGCTCTCTTATGAGTCATTGACATCCACGATCAACAAGCTCTTCTCTGAGCCCAACGGAACGGTTGAAACCATCAGCACCGGCCGATATTCATACATTACGTTGGCGCCCATGAGAATCATATGGGAAGAAGACCAGGAAGCCGCTGTACTCATAATTATCCGCGGCGAAAGGAAATTGAAGCAGTAACCGTTCACGGGTTCGTTCAGTGTTCAGAGGGCAACCCAGAACGCAGAACCCAAAACGGGGAACGCCTATCAGTTTACTACGTCCGAAACTTTCGGGTAACGGATTTGGCCAAGGCGCCATACGCTCCTTGTAAAATTTCCGGATTATATGCCCCGAGTTTGGCATAGGGCATCAGTCCGCTGTCCGGTTTTCCAAAGCAGTAGATAAACAGCAGCTCTTCTTTCGAATATCCCGTCACATCGATTCCTTTTTCCTTTAAGCGAGCCTTCAATGTTTCAAGATCCCGATACCCACCCGGCGGCCTGATCTTGATCCGGACGGCGCTTTTTTCGATCCTCATATCATCACCGGCCAGCATCTCAAAGGCAGCATCGCCGACGATTTTAAACATGGAAAAATCAAACACATCGGCAAGGGCGCCGCTCCGGTCCCGTCGGACCACTCTGTTTTTGGCCTCATCGATAGTGCAATCGAGATATATAATGACATCGAAATGTTCCATGTCCTGGGTTCGGATGAG
>DUZK01000242.1 GCA_013349495.1 Deltaproteobacteria bacterium | reverse complement strand
TAGAGCCGGTATCGTCTTGATCCGAATATCCCTCTGCGTTTGCCATTTTGCCGGAAACATACGGCAAAGAGCTTGGTTAAATTCAAAACATATTGAAAATATTGAGTATTTCACTTGAACCCATGCCTGAGGCAGACAAGCCTCGAATCCTTGACCCCTTGAACCCTCAGGATCACTCCAACTCTTTTGGAGATGATCCTAAATACTATTCTATCAACTCTATCAAATATCGTGCCAGATATTCTATTGTTTTTATCAATCCTCGCCGAGGATTCAAGGGTTTGTTTTCTAAAGATTTTGTCAGCGTTCTTAACATTCTTTCGATTTCTGCTATATTCGAAGGAATAGACACAGCAGATCTCTCCTAATCGGGAGATGATCTTGATATTTCAATGACGATCGGTTGACGGTTTTTTGACGACAGATTTCAATATCTATCGTCAAAAAATTTACGTTCTTTTAAATGCGCGTATCAGAGGGCATGAGCGGTTCAGGGTTGAAAGACCCTATCCAAAGATATTTGAAATTTTGAATATCGAATATCGAACAAGGAATTTAGAACCGCAGAAGCGATAGGAATACTTCAAAATTCGGCATTCCTTGTTCAGAATTCTGCGGTTCTAAAACCATCTTAAATTTCAACATATTACAAATGTGCGAGATGAATTCTTAAAATGAGCCTGTAAAAATCTAATCAGCTATCTTGTTTTCAATTAGGCTCCAAGACCGTCTCACCCTACGGGTTCTGTTGATTATTCCAGGCATTGGTAAGAAATGCAGCAATTTTAATCACTTATAACCTTTGAACCCTGGTCGCCTACGGCGCCGCCAAAGGCGGGTAAACTTTGAATCCTGAACGTGTGAACACTTACTGCCGGCTTTTAAAATGTGCTACCCTGATTTTACTGACTTTGGAACGATTCATGCATAAAACAGGGTGGTTTATACAGATGATGATTTCGGTGAGGATTTTTATTTCTCTATGCTGACCGCCCAAACATTGGTGAAGAAATTCGGGGATCTGAAAACCCTGCCCCACGTGGCAATCCGCCTGAATCGGTTGATTTCCAGAGGGGATACCGCCATGGCGGAATTCGAAAGGGTGATCAAAACGGATCCGGTCCTGGTGTTGCGTCTGCTGCGTGTGGTCAACAGTCCATACTATGGTCCGCTGCAAAAAATAGACAACATTTCAAGGGCAGTGGTGTTTATGGGGATGAAGAATCTGCGGAATATGGTCGTTACCATGGCCCTTAGGTCGGTATTCGAGGGAAGCTCCGTTTGCGATTCCGAAACCTTTTCCAGGCGTCATTTATGGCTTCATTGTACGGCCGTCAGCATTTGCAGCCAAATGATATCAGAACGTATTTTCGGCAGCGAGGGTGATGATGCGTATTTATGCGGCATACTCCATGACATCGGAATGATCGTGGAGGATCAGGCCGCTCCGGATCTTTTCATTAAAGCCTGTGAAATGCACCGGACGGATGCCAAATCCTTTACCGAATACGAAAAGGAGATTATGGGGGACGACCACTGTGAGGTCGGACATCTCCTGGCCTGTGAATGGAACCTTCCGGCTGATGTGCAGAATGGAATTTTACACCACCACAATACCCAAGAGACAATCTCGCCGACCAGCGCAGCCGGCGTCATCCAGCTTGCGGAATATATGGTCTCACGGTTGAACTATCAGGCCCTGCCCGGAATGGAACCGGCCCTTTCAAAGGATATAATCGCTTATCTTAAAGACAATATCGAAGAATTCAAAGCCCTGGCCATGGATTTACCCGATGAAATAGCAAAAGGCATAGAAATGTACGAACTGCAAGGGGACGAATAGATATGGATATTCCGGATGATATCTTCAGCGAAGCGACGAACCGATTTCCCATTTTAGTTGCAGAAGACGATCCAGTCGCACGACAGCTGGTGAAAAATACCTTACAAAAGGAAGGTTATGAAGTCGCTTCCGTAGATAATGGCCGCAAAGCATGGGAATTGTTCAAAGAAAATTTTTACCCAATTGTTTTAGTGGACTGGTTGATGCCGGAAATGGATGGTCTTGAATTATGCAGGAACATCAGGAAAAAGGCGTCCGCAGATTATGTTTATATTATTTTCCTGACCGGCAAGGATTCCAAAGAGGATATTGTCCAGGGGCTTGAAGCCGGGGCCGATGATTATTTGACCAAACCCTTGGATTATCTTGAATTGGCTGCTCGTATAAAAACCGGCATCCGCATTCTGGAATTGGAGCAATCTCTTAAGAAGACGAAAGAGCAGATCAATCGCAAGGTAAGCGTGCTTGAACACAAATACCACGGTCTCCTGGCAGCGGCCGAAGCGGCCAATGAGGCCAAAAGGCAATTTCTGGCCAACATGAGTCACGAGATACGGACCCCGTTAAACGGGATCATCGGGATGACCGAATTGGCCATGGAGACCGATCTTGATGAAAATCAGATGGAACTCTTTCAGACCATTTATTCCGAGTCAAACTCTTTACTCGGTCTTATCAATGACATTCTCGACTTTTCCAAAATAGAAGCCGGAAAGTTTGAGCTTGAGGAGATTCCCTTTGATCTGAGGATTGTCATCGAGGATGTGGCCAATACCTTCGCCCTCAGAGCGGTGAAAAAAGGGCTGGAGCTTGTCTCTTTTATATCCCCAATGGTTCCATCCTTATTGATGGGCGATCCGGGCCGGCTCAGGCAGATCCTGGTTAATCTTACCGAAAACGCCCTGAAATTCACCCATAGGGGTGAAATTTTCATCAAGGCGGAGATGGCGGAAGACCTCAACGAGCGGCTCAGGATCCGTTTTTCCATAAAAGATACCGGCATCGGAATACCGGAAGACAAACAGGAATCGATCTTCGAGACCTTCACCCAGGCGGACGAATCCACAACCCGGGAATATGGCGGATCCGGTTTGGGGACCACCATATCCAGACTTCTGACAACGGAAATGGGCGGGGAAATGGGTGTGGAAAGTGAACCGGGGAAGGGAAGCACATTCTGGTTCACGGTGGCTCTTGAAAAACAATGTGGCGGGGAAACGGTGGGGCCCGGAGATACGGTCAGTCTCTCCGGTAAGACGGTGCTGGTAGTGGATGATAACCAGACGAGCCGGTTTATCCTTTTCGAATATCTCAGGTTCTGGGGCTGCCGGCCCGTGATGGCAACCGACACAAATGATGCCCTGTTTATCCTCAAAGACTCGGTTGCATCGAATTCGTTATTCGATCTGGTGTTGTCGGATGTGCGGATGCCCGGGACGGACGGCTTTGAATTGGCCCGGAAAATCAGGGAAGTTGAGGCACTCAAAAGCATTCCGATCATACTCCTTGCCTCCCTCGGCAGCCGGGGAGACGGTAAGAGAAGCAGGGAATTGTGTGTTCAAGGATATTTAAGCAAGCCGATTCGTAGAGACGAACTGTATGAAGCCATGGTCTCGATTTTGGTCTATTCGGAGGATCAGGCGGTAACGCCTCCGCAAAAATTGGTGACCAAGCATACGCTGGCCGAGGCGCAGCGACGAAAGGTTCAGATCCTTCTGGCCGAGGACTACCCGGTCAATCAGAAGGTGGCCACGCGGCTTTTGGAAAGGGCAGGGTATGCGGTCGATCTGGTGGAAAACGGACAAAAGGCTGTGGAGGATTTTAAACGAAAACAATACGATCTCATCTTGATGGATATCGATATGCCGATCATGGACGGTTATGAAGCGACGCTGCGGATAAGGGAATTTGAATCTCGAATCTTGAAGCCCGAGGCTGGTAATCAAAACCCGGATCATCGACAACGCGCAATGATCAGCGACAAACAGGAATCGTCAATCGTCAATCGTCAATCGTCAATCCAAAGGGTTCCGATCATTGCCATGACGGCCCATGCCATGAAAAGCGATCGAGACAGGTGCCTGAGTGTGGGAATGGACGACTATATCTCCAAGCCCTTCGGCAAGACCGGCATTTTGACCATCATTGAAAAATGGATCCGGGGGATCGACGATTGTCGATTGCCGATTGTTGATTGCGGAGATGAAGCTCTCAATCCACAATCTCTAACAACGGTTAAAGATCAATTGTCAACAGCCGACAGTCAATCAACCATCAATCGTCCATCATCAATCGTCCATCATCAATCGAAAGGGGATGCCCCGATGAATCTCGAAAGCGCCATGGACGTATATGACGGGGACAAGGCATTTCTAAAGGAGGTCCTTTCAGATTTTCTAAATGAGGCTCGAGATCAGATCGAAACGATGCGAACGGCCATAACCGATGGGGATGACGAATTGCTCAGGAAAGAAGCCCATGCCATTAAGGGGGGGGCGGCCATACTGACAGCGAACGACCTTTCAGGAGTCGCTTTTGAACTGGAAAACATGGGGCGCTCGGGAATCGTGGCGGGGAGCCCTGAGTTGCTTGAAAGGATAGAGAAAGAGCTCGATCGACTGGGGGATTATGCTGAAACGATATGAACATGGAGAATTAGTGGAGGTCGATTGTTTTGAATATCCTGATCGTTGATGACGAGGTGGTGAGCCGAAAGACATTGCACAGGCTTATGGAGCGATTTGGCGATTGTAAGTCGGTGGAAAACGGGGCGGATGCGCTGAAGATGGCTATGTTCGAAAACCCGCCCGACCTGATCCTTCTGGATATCATGATGCCCCATATGGACGGATACGAGGTGTGTGAACGGCTCAAGGCCGATCCCCAAACCAAGGATGTTCCCGTAATCTTCCTCTCCGCAAACACGAGAACAGAGGACATCACCCGGGGGCTGGAACTCGGGGCAGTCGACTACATCACCAAACCCTTTCAGAAGGCGGAAGTAATCGCCAGGGCGCAAACCCATCTCTCACTCCAGGAAATGCGAAAACACCTGTCTTCTCAAAATATTATACTGGAAAAACAGATATCGGAGATAAAGGAGAAGACCGAGCAATTGAGGCAAAAGGATATACAGCTCATTGAAATGGACCGGATGGCCGGCATCGGCACCCTTGCGGCCGGTATCGCCCACGAGATTAATACTCCCCTGGGCTTTGTGAAGAGTTCTATCAGTGGCCTCAAAAAGGGAATGGGTAAAATGGCTGGGGCCATACGGTATTGGGACGACAAGCCCGGTTCGGAACCGCTCGTGAAAGCGTACCTGGACTACCTGGCTAAGACGGATTGCGATCGGCTGATGGATTCGTTTGATTCAAAATTCGACCGGATACAGAGGGGAATAGAGAGAATCATGAAGATCGTCAACAGCCTGAAGAGCTTTTCAAGACTGGACATGGAACCGGTCGGCAAGATGGATATCAATCAAAGCATTGAAGATGCGGTGGAGATTTTAAACATCCCGGAAGATAAAACAATCGATTTTGTAAAGAAGCTTCTTCAGGACGTCCCCCGAATAGAGTGTTCCGTCAGTGAGATCAATCAGTGCCTGCTTCATGTACTCAACAACGCAATAGACGCGGTGGACCATCAAGGCATCATCACCATATCGACGTCTTACAATGAAAAAGAAGAGCGTGTTACGGTCCGGATCATCGACAACGGTAAAGGGATGTCACCGGACGTGTTGAGACAGGCGTTGAACCCCTTTTTCACCTTAAAAGCGGTGGGCTCGGGTACGGGAGTTGGGCTGTCGCTGACCGAAAGAATTATAAAGCGTCACGGGGGAACGATCCATATTTCAAGCAAAGAAGATGAGGAGACTACGGTCACCATGACCCTTCCGGTTGTCGGGAAATGTGCGGGCGACATGGCGAATCGGTGAAAGAGGAAAGAATCGGTTTATTTAAATCCTGTCAAATTTGAGACATTGTCTCTGTCAAATTATGAGCAGCCGGCACCCCTGATTATTCCGCGCTCTTTTTCGCATCAGCTTCTTACTGGTTCATTCTATGAGTTCATCTCTGACAATGCATAACAATGTCATTATTGATAACTTATTCCATATCTTTGGTTAGGTATTTTTTCTAGATATCCACTATGCTCATGATAATAGGTGTCAGGTTTCAGTGTTCAGCTTAGTGCTCTAATTCGTAAATTCGATGACGTATTTTTACCAGGACGACTATCCTGTATAAGCTGAAGTCGAAAAGTTTAAATTTGAAGTGCCTAAAGTGAGCTAAAGTTGAGGAATGCGCT
>DUZK01000241.1 GCA_013349495.1 Deltaproteobacteria bacterium | reverse complement strand
ACGGATGGCAGCTCTTGAAGGCGGGGCTGCCGCACTGGCGCTGGCCTCCGGCACTTCGGCTGTTTTCTATTCGGTTATCAATGTGTGCGGCATGGGAGATGAGGTGGTTTCCGCCAATAATCTGTACGGCGGCACCTACACCATGTTCAACGATATCCTGCCCGAGCTGGGGATCAAGGTACGGTTTGTAAATCCGTTGGAGCCGGATCAATTTGAAGCGGCGATCAATGACAAGACCCGCATGCTTTTCGTCGAATCCATCGGCAACCCTGTTCTGGATGTGATAAACCTCGAAGCTGTTTCACGAATTGCGAAAAAGCATCATATTCCGCTGGCTATCGATTCCACTTTTACGACGCCGTATCTGTTTCGGCCCATCGAGTACGGCGCCGATATCGTGATTCACTCTCTGACCAAATGGCTGGGAGGCCATGGTACCGGAATCGGCGGAATCGTTGTCGATAGCGGCAAATTCGATTGGACCGATGAAAAATTTCGTCTCTACAACCGACCGGACCCCTCTTATCACGATATTCGGTATGCGCGCGATTTGGGTGACCTGAATCCGCTCGCGTTTATCCTGAGAATGCGCCTGGTGCCGCTGAGAAATTTGGGCGCCTGCATCAGCCCTGACAATGCGTGGATGTTTTTGCAGGGCATCGAAACCCTTGCCCTTCGCATGCAGCGCCACTGTGACAACGCCCTTAAAGTGGCACAGTTTCTTACCCGGCATTCCGCGGTGGATTGGGTCAGATATCCCGGGCTTAAGTCCGATCCCGCATATGAGGCCGCCTCAAAACAGTTCGAAAACGGCTTCGGAGGAATGGTGGTGTTCGGCATTAAAGGGGGCAGGGCGAGCGGTGAGAAATTCATCGACAGTTTGAAGCTCTTTTCGCATCTGGCCAATGTCGGCGATGCCAAGAGTCTGGCCATCCACCCGGCCACTACCACCCACTCCCAGCTTTCAGAGGATCAGCAGCGTGCCGGCGGCGTAACGCCGGATCTGGTTCGCTTGTCTGTCGGCATCGAGGCGGTCTCCGATATTTGCGGGGATCTGGATCAAGCGCTGGAGCAGGCTTCAAGATAAATTGATGCGTCCCTGAACCTCCCCGTCTCATCAGATCCTGTGAGGCTGCGGAATGGTGCGGCTTGTCATGCTGGTGTCTTCCGTCTATTTGGTCCGGGGGGATTGGGGTATCTACCGGTTCTTAGTTTTGGGATCAGGCGGGCGCTCAATAACTAAAGAACGCCCCCCTTCTCCACGTTTTCCCAAAAACACTTCATGTCAAATAATTCAACTGTTTAATCTGACGACCGTTTTTCTTGCGCTCTGTTCCCCGAAGAGAAGCTGCTCAAGGCAGGGAACACGGATTAAGGGCGAAGATATTGCTGCGCCCATTCGATATCCAGCTCCACGAGTCTCGCGTACGTCGGCACGCCGGACTCATCCCAGCCGAGCATTTGATAATAAATCTTTTGCGCTTCGGCGAGTTGGTCCGGATCCACGGAAACCCCTTTCAGCGGACCTTTTTCGGGTGATGTAAAGAATCTTTGGGGAAGTGTATCGTCTTTGGCCGAGAGCCCTTCCCGAATATTGAATATCCGTGCAAGAGTTATTCCCCGTTCAGCGGTTTTCATTAGCTTCCAGTAGCTCATGGGCCATCCGGTGATATATTCCATTGCTTCCGTGAGTTGCTTCTGGCTCCAGGAAACAAAGAGACACATGCCGATATGATTGGGTATATGCCGCCACAGGCCCAGTTGATATAGGATTCGGGCTTTCCGGGGGCTCAACTCGGTCGATGGAACAGATTCCGCAACATCCATACTGTTCAATTCGCTCATACTGAGGCGTTCGTCATGGATTCCGGTACAATGGTCGGCGCCGGTGGCATGTTCGCTGTAATGCAACCCCATGCCCTGTTTAAGGCGCGGCTCATGCATGGGAACTTCGGTTCCTTTGACATGAATCGCAAAAGCATCGGCTCCCTTTCCGATTTTTTCCGCTGCTTTTTTGCTTCCTTCGGCGAGGACGTCCCCAAACCCCTTTCGATAGGCTATCCGTTCGAGCATTTCCAGCATGGCTTCCGCATTTCCGAATGTTAAATCCATGCCGTCCGTATCTTCTTTGGTTATAATTCCTTTCTCAACGCATTCCATGGCAAAAGAGATGGTGGCGCCGGCCGATATCGTATCCATTCCATAACGGCCGCAAAGTTCGTGGCCTTTCATGATGGCTTCCAAATTATCGATTCCGCAGTTGGGGCCCAGTGCAGCCAGGGTTTCGTATTCCGGTCCTCCGTATATGGGATCCACATGCCAGGGGGTATCTATTTTTTTTAGCTTCTTTTTGCATCTCACCGGGCATCCGAAGCAACTCTCCATTTTGTCCCAGTAACCCTTTTCCTTCATCCGTTGGGGCATTAATTCTTTTACGTTGGGGAAGGTGCCGCCTTGAAAATTTCGAATCGGCAGGTTTCCGATGGCCTCATATTTATCCATGGCCCCCCCGGTGCCGTTTATGGAAAACCCTGTTGGATTTTCCTTGGTGTCCTTGGCCAGTGCCCGAGCCATTTGGAGGATTTTATCCCGATCGGCCATCTCAGGAGGATTGTCCCCCTTAACGGCGATCAGTTTCAGTTTCTTGGACCCCATCACAGCGCCGAGCCCGGTTCTCCCGGCCGCATGGGTGATATCATTCAACACACAGGCAAAACGGATCAAGTTCTCGCCTGCGGGTCCGATGGCGGCGATTCGATATTTTTCCCCGCCCAGTTCTTCCCGTATGGCTTTATCTGCATCGGCAACTTCCAATCCCCATATCTTTCGCGCATCTCGAATTTCTGCCTGACCGTTTTCTATCTTCAGATAAACCGGCTCGGACGCTGCCCCCTCGACGATAATGGCATCATAGCCCGCCTTTTTCAGCTCGGCACCCCAAAAACCGCCCACTTCGCTTTCACCGTATGCACCGGTAAGCGGCGATTTGGCCCCGATGCTGTTTCGGCCGTTTCCCGGAAGAGGATGGCCGGTAATGGCTCCCAGGGCGAAAATAAGTTTGTTGTCCGGTCCCAAGGGATCGATTCCCGCAGGCACCTCTGTCAATAGTTTTTCGATAATAAATCCCCGGCCTCCCAGGTAGCGTCCATAGTACGCTTCGGACGGTTCTTCCACAGACAGCCTGCCGCTTGTAAGGTTAACCCGCAAAATCTTTCCGTTAAATCCCTTCATCGAATATCTCCTTTCATGCTGTGATGCTTTCTGCCGCCAAACCGATCCCCAAATTACAGGAACTGTGAAATTTTTCAATGATTTTAAAATTGATAGAGACGGCAACCGATATTTGCGAGGCTTTGAATCAGGCGCTGGAACAGGCTTTAAGGTGATTTCAACACTCGGGTTTACGGACATGCGGCGTCTTTCCCGCATGTCCGTAAACCCGTTGTTATCTCTTATAAATTCAGAGCAAATTGTATAGCATTCCGCATTTGTTCCAATTTGTCTGTAGAAAGCTTTGTTATAAGCGATCCAATTTTTCCTTTTGATACTGTCTGAATATGATCGAAGTTTATTGAACAATCCTTTGGCATTCCGTCCTGTTTAGAAAGGAATACTTCGCTTGGGATATCCCGAACCGTAGATGTAATAGGCGCCACTGTGACTTCTCCCAGATATTCCAATACAGAATCACGGGTTAAAATTAATACCGGTCTTTTCTTATCAGGAGCCTTGAATTTGTACCATCTGATCTCGCCTCTCTTCATTCATCCCCCCAGTTCTGTTCTTTTTCCCAGACACTGAACTCCTCTTTGTTGACGGGGTGAGCCGAATATCCTTGCCGGTGTTTTAATTCAAGACGGTCAATATTGTGCTGTTTGACCGCTTCATGCAATGCATGTCGAGTAAATGCGGAGCGAGATGTGTTTAGCTCTTTTGAAATAGCGTCAACCTTTTTTACAAGCTCATCGTCAAGGGTCATTTGTATAGTGCGCATAATAAACTCCTTTGGTGTGGATAACAATAGCTATAACATACCAACATTTGCGTGTGTGTCAACATGAAAAATATGGACTCTGTGGTGAACTGAATCGCGGAGTTGAGACGCGGGAAACGTGCCAGCGTTTTCCCGTCGATACTCAAACGAATGGTTAGGTCATTTTTAATAATTCTATCAATATACCAATACCCGTCCCCTATATTCCTATATTCACTTGTCGAAAAACTCCGGTTCAAAAATGCAGCAATTTCACCCTTGACAATAGTATCTTATGTGATACTATTAAAACCATGGCAGGTGTTGACAGCATAATCGAGAAGATGAGGCGGAACCCGAAGGGGATAAGGTTCAAAGAGCTATGCAGGGTTTGTGATTTCTATTTCGGAAAAGAACGGAGTCGGGGTACAAGCCATAGGATCTATAAAGTTCCCTGGATTTCTCCTCCGATAGTCAATATTCAAAGCTTCAAAGGAAAAGCCAAAGATTATCAGGTCAGACAAGTATTAAATGCCATCGATCAAAAAGACTAGTAATAAGGAGATAGAGGAATGTCTCTTAAAAATGATAGATATGCATACCGTGTAGTATGGTCTGATGATGACCATGATTATGTGGGGCTCTGCGCTGAGTTCCCGAGTCTTAGCTGGTTAGCCGCAACTCCAGAGGCAGCCTTAAAGGGTATCCGCAAGGTTGTTGCAGAGTCTGTAGAAATATTAAAAGAGGACGGAGACGAAATCCCTCAGCCTATATACAGTAAAAAATATAGCGGAAAGTTTATTGTTCGTGTTCCACCTGAAATTCACAGGGAGTTAACACTTCAGGCGGCAGAATCAGGGGTGAGCTTAAATAAACTTGCAAGTGCAAAATTAGGTCGCAGGTAATCATTGTCCTGTTATAGTTAGATAATTTCACCCGCCCACAGCTTTTGAAAAAATTTTTGATACGGCATGATTCGTATTTGCTCGTGGACCCGTTCCTCCCTTTCGTTGCAAACGACCAAAGCCATCCGCGGCGCGTATTCTTCAATGAAAGCCTTCAAAGGGCGCATCTCTTTTTTTTCCACCCGCCGGCTCCCCTTAACTTCGATGGCAATCTCTCCCCTGCCGAGTACAAAGTCCACCTCGAGCCCCGATTTGGTC
Organism: Deltaproteobacteria bacterium; assembly: GCA_013349495.1. GTDB lineage: Bacteria > Desulfobacterota > Desulfobacteria > Desulfobacterales > SURF-15 > DUZK01. The sequence goes on along the minus strand of DUZK01000241.1, from coordinate 1,046 downwards.
CGCCAGAAATTGATGTCATAATCGAGTTCGGTGTATGAACGGTGTGCCGCTATCTCCATGAAGATGAAATGCTCGAAGGCTTTTCCGAACTGCTGACCTCTTGCTTCTTCCAGGTGGCGCCCGGTTAACACTCCGGCCACCCCAACGTCGAACAGGTAAAATTTTTCGGCTTTTCCGATAATCTGCCGTTTTTGCCGACGCTTGAACGGAGCCACCATGGTCCCCAACAAAGTATCTTCGAGAATTTGATAATACTCTCTTACGGTCTTGGAACTCACCCCGCACTCCCGCGCGATATTTGAATAATTGATCAGTTCGCCGTGGGAGTAACCTACGGCGTCAAAAAACCTGGAAAAAGCAGGGATATTCCGGGTCAGACCCTCATCGAAGACTTCTTCTTTCAAATAATCCCGGGTGTAAGCCCTTAAAGCCTTTTGATAGCCTGCCCGCAGGTAATGATCCGGCATTAATCCTTGATTTAATATTTTCAAGAGATTTAAATCCCCCAGTTCCGTTGTAACAAGCGGAAACATCTCGAACCGCCAAGCCCGCCCCCCCAGCAGGTTCGCCTTTCCGCGATTGAGCTTTCTAACGCTCGACCCGCACAGCAAAAATCTTAAACCCCTGTTTTCAATCAACCAGTGGACTTCGTCCAGAATTTGAGGGACCTTCTGCACCTCATCCAGAATAACAGGATGTTCCAGGACGCTGTCGTCTTTAGCAAACAGCCGTTCTCTCAGCAAAGCGGGCCGCTTGGAGAATTCCAGAAAAAGATCCGTATCCAGAAAATCGAAAACCAAGCTTTGCGGGAACCTTTCCTTTAAATAGGTTGACTTACCCGTTTTTCTCGGTCCCCACAGAAACGCCGATTGTTTCTGCGGCAAATCGATATTCAGGATTCGTTTGATATTTGCCATTTTAGATATTTACTCCATTTTAGTTTAACTAAATTGGAATTTATAGTTATCCTCATATGACTTGATACTATTTTTCTCAACACAAAACGCTGGCATCTTCGGTTATTTCTTCATATAGTTTGTTGTCTT
>DUZK01000240.1 GCA_013349495.1 Deltaproteobacteria bacterium | reverse complement strand
TTCGTACCGTTTCAACGACTCATAAATATAGGCTTTCTCGAATCGCTTTTCGACTATGCTGCAGGCCACTTTGAACGGGATATCAATATTTACATAATAGGGGGATTCTTCCATTGTCGCGCCGGTCATCGTGCCTGAAAAATGTACGGCAGAAATTGTGTCGCCCTCTGTGGTGACAAAAGCCCGTTCAAGAACATTTTCCAGTTCACGGACATTTCCAGGCCAGGTATGCTGAATGAGCTTAGTCATTGCTTGTGCGGTTATTTCTTTGATATTCCGGTTGAAATTTTTATTGAGAATGGAGATGAAGTGTTTTAACAGTAGCGGAATATCCTCGATCCGCTCCCGCAGAGACGGGATATGGATAGGGACCACGCTCAGCCGGTAGAAGAGTTCTACCCGATATTCGCCTTGTTTGACTTTGTCATTAATATCCTGGTTGGTGGCAGAAATAATCTTGACATCCAGATCGATCGACCGGTTGCCTCCGACCCGCTCAAATTTTTTTTCCTGAAGTACCCGGAGCAGCTGCACCTGCATTCGGGGGGATATGTCGCCCACTTCGTCTAGGAAGATGGTGCCCCCCTGGGCATATTCAAATTTACCAATCTTGGTGCGGTTTGCGCCGGTAAATGCCCCCTTTTCGTAACCGAACAACTCGGCTTCCAGCAGGGTTTCGGACAGCGCACCGCAGTTTATGCCAACAAAGGGTCTGTTTTTTCTGGAGCTGTTGAAATGGATGGCTTTGGCGACCAGTTCTTTGCCGACACCGGTCTCGCCGGTAATAAACACCCGGGCATCGGTGGAGGCAACTTTCTGAATCAGATCATAGACAATCTGCATTTTATGATTTTTACCGATAATGTTGCCAAAGGCATAGCGTTGATTGACTTCTTTTCTCAGATTGCGAATTTCCTGAAGCATACTTCTTTCACGAATTGTCTTTTCAATGACCATCAACATGGCTTCGGGTTCGAACGGTTTTTGAATATAGTCCGTCACGCCCTGTTTGATGGCATTGACAGCAGATGAAATGGTTCCATAGGCTGTCATGATGACACCCGATATGTGAGGGTCGATTTTCCTGACATTTTGGAACAACTCCAGGCCATCCACGCCTGGCATCTTCATATCAGTGAGCAGAATATCAAACGAGTGGGTGGATAGCCGGTTCATCGCCTGGGAGGAATCATGCGCCACCACCACTTCATACCCTTCGTTTTCCAGAATGGTCAGAATGTGGTTACAAAATGAAACCTGATCATCCACGATAAGTATTTTGTGTCCCATTTTCAAACCTCCGAATGACAGATATCAAATGACCGATTTAGAGGAAGTAGAATATAGATCGTGACCCCCTGATTCAAATTGTTGCTTGCCCAGATGCTGCCCTGATGGGCTTCAACGATTCGATATGATAGGGACAATCCTAGTCCTGTCCCCGATTCTTTGTTGGTAAAAAAAGGATGAAAAATTTTATCCAGCTCGGATGTTTTGATGCCACCGCCGCTGTCACTGATCTGTACGCTTGAATAGCCCACAATCTGGTGTGACCGTTCACAGGAAACCGTCAGCCGCCCGCCATTCGGCATCGACTGGATAGCGTTATGAACGACATTCTGGAATACCTGGCTCATCAATACGGCATCCAGTGAAAAAGGTGGAAGCTCATGATCGTATCGTTTCACCACCTCGATCTGGTTGTCTCTGATCGAGTCATCAAATATCGACAGCGTTTCATCCAGAAGAATATCGATTCGCTGAAGAGAGCGGCTCAGTTTCAATGTCTTGGTGTAATCCAGCAATTCCGTTACAACCCGGTTCAGATTACGGATTCCGTCAGAGAGGTTGCCGAAAATATCGATCAACTGGTGTCTGTCCGCATCGATAGAGTCGCCGGCCTGCCTGGTCATGGGCGTCAACTGACCAGACAGGCCCAAAGCCTGTTGCAATAGTTTGGTTCCCATCAGAATATTACCCAGGGGATTTCGAATCTGATGAGCGACCGCGCTAGAAAATTCTCCGAGAAGCGCCAGTTGTCTGGCTTTTTCAAGTTCGGCTTCCAAACGTTTTTTTTCGGTAATATCCACCCCCACGCCTTCGATGCCAGAAATCTGTCCGAACTCGTCCACATCCGGATAAATCGTCAAAGAAATCAAATGGTCTTCACCTTTTCGATTCAACTGTCGATATTCCAGCCCCTTGGCCATGGGCAGTTCTCTTCTTAAAATTTTTCTAAAATAATGATTGATCTGTCTGCGGTCTTCTTCGGCCACGACAGAATCGGCAGAAAACTCCTCATGGTAGAGTTCCTCTTTCGAAAACCCTGTCAGAAACTCCATGACCTTGTTCACAAAGACATATCGGTTTTGTTTATTGACCCGAAAAACAATGTCTTTTCCGATTTCCTCCCGATTTTTTTTCCGCTCCTGAAGCTGTTGAATCTGAGTGGTTTTCTCAATGATTTTCTTTTCCAGAAAACCACTCATTTCCTGGCTGGATGTATAGGCCCTGGCATTTTCGATGGCTAGCGATGCCGCGCTTCCCATCGCCTCGCTAAAAGACAGATCGTGACTGTCAAAAGGCCTCTCATCTTTTGCCCGAACGACAAGGAGCAGACCTAATTTTTTTTCCCTTACCTTCAGTACGATCGAAAGCAGGGAATGAATCTTCTGACATCGAAAATAGGGTTTCATCTCCGGTGGGATTTTTTTTGACCGATTGACGTTTTTAATCAGAAGAGGCTGATTTTTCGATAGCAACAATCCATAGATGTCTATCAGCTCCTGCGGATGAATTTTTCGAAACAGAGTTGACTCGATGCCATTTTCTCCACGGCGCATCACATGGGTGGACAGAATCAAAGGAATCCGCGTTTCCGAAAACAAATATAACCGACAGTTTTTAGCTATAATTTCGGCACATTTTTCGGCTACGGACTTCAACGTCTCCTTTAAATCCAGTTTCGCATTGAATTTCACGATGGATTGAAATAAAAAATCAGATTCGTCTTTTTTTTGAAGGCTTTGCCGATAGAGATTCTTGTTATCTATGGCCATACCAATGATATTGGCCATGCCCGAAAGCAATCTGAGGCTGGCATGATCGAAGGGTTCTTTTGCCTCGCGCAACAGAAACATGGCCCCCATTGTCGCTTCTTTGGATTTCAGAGGAACGCCGACTATCATTCTGAATGGCTGTGAACATCCGGATTTTTTGCCGTGATAAAGCTCAGCTTCGATCTGTTTTATCACCGGCTTCCCTAAGGACAGTATTTCTTTTAAATATTGGCTTTCGATTTTTCTGAGCAGGCACGGTTCAATTTCATTGCCGGTGCAATCCGAGACCGATAACTTCGCTTTTTCAATCTTAGTATCCCGTGTATAAATCAGCATACATGATACCTTGAAGACATTTTGAATGGTGTGCATGGATTTATAAAGCGATTCATTAAAGTCCATGGACTGATTGATCTTGGCGGATATGGCACTGATCGCAAACAATTCCTTACTGAGTGATGTGGCAAGCTGCTGAGTCTCCCGATTGACTACTCTCAGATTCTGCAGCTCTGTTTTTGCTTCTCGAATTTCGTTCCTGAGTCGAATCTCTTTAATTCCGGCAGTCAGTTGCAGACCGACCAGATAGAAATGACTCAGATAATCCTTGTCCGGAATCAGAATTTTATCCAGATCAATAACCAAAAAACCCATCAGCCGATCGATCTCGAGAAGGGGAACCACGAAAGCAGAGGAGATGCGGGGCAGCCGAATTTTGCCCGATGGATAGGGAATGTGTGATTCCATCAGCCAGCTCTGGATTACTATGTCTTTCTGCCTGTCGGAGTTCAGGCCCGAATTTCGGCCGGCAGCCACCGATATCAGCCTGTCGTTTTCGTTGAATAAGAGAATTTCAATTTTCTTCACATGTTCCGTATCGAGCAGATGAAATAGGGTGGATTCCAAAATGTCATCCAGACTGTCCATGGTCACGAATGATTCCATAACTCTCAGAACACGCCCATCCATTTTTCCGGGAGAAATACGTTGCATGCGATATCCCCATAATTGAAAAAGCCGTCTCTTTCTTGGGCGGTGTTGCCCAGTAAACTACATCCGGTGTTCTCCTGTCAAGGCTTTGATGCCGCCGCCGATACTTATACAATTCAAAATAGTTCCCAATCTCTTGCCTAGCCTCGGCAATCGAACCATAAGCCTTTAAATAAACCTCCTCGTATTTTACGCTCCACCATAAATGCCCAAAAAACACATTGTGACCGTTAATGAATTCAAATTGCTCCAACTGTTTTCCCCGCTGGGCAAGGTGAAAGAAATCTTCGAATAAAAGTTTAATTTCATTTGACGGGATATTATCTATAGCCATTGACACTAAGGTGCAGAATAAAAGATCAATTACCAAACGCCGGATTGAAAAACCGGGGTCATTTTTCAATACCAATCCGGGCAGGAACACCTGCATGAAAATAATGTTTGATATCCTTCATTTCGATTACTTCATCCGCTAATTCGATCATATCCGGGTGAGCCTCCCGTCCGGTGACCACCACAGATACACCTGTTGCCCGGTTGCGAATGGCGGCAAGAAAATCGCCGATTGAAAAGAGGTTATATTTAAGGGCCACATTCGCCTCATCCAGAACAACGAGGTCAAAGGCATTGGTTTTCAAAATGGCCGTGACTCTTTCAAACCCTTTTTGCGCATCCATTCTATCCTCTGGATGAGGTACACCGTTGATAAATCGTCCGCGGCCGAATTGTTCCACCACGATCAGGTCATCAAGCCTTTTCAGCGCTTTGATTTCACTGTATTCACCGCCTTTAATAAATTGGCCGAGAAAGACTTTTTTCCCGGCTCCGGCCGCTTTGATGCATAAACTCAGGGCATAGGTTGTTTTGCCTTTGCCGTTACCGGTCACAATCAGGAATTCTCCTGTCATTTCGATTTCCCTTTACTGTAGTCCAAATGATTACTCAACTTTTTTGCTGATCTTCCATGTTCATTCCGCCGGACCTGCCGGGAATTGAAGCTCCCCGCAGCAAGCTACGAGGAATGCGCTCGCTGTTTCGTTCCAAAAAACAGAGACCTGGCTTTATGATGACAGTGGCTATCGATTCATTCCGTAAAACGGTTAAGGCATTTTCTGGATTATCAGGGGCGGAACGGGTTTGTTCTTAGAGACCCGCCGGATATTTGGCATAGTACCTATTGTACCAATCTCTTGCTTCCATTGCCTGGTCCATATGTTCCAACGGAACATCATAAGGCATGTCTCAGCCAGGCGCGAAGGTGTATCCATGCTGACCACCCGCAGCCAGACTGACGATAGCATCCTCACGCGGAGACAAAAGGCCAAGGCTCAGAGCAAGGGTCAGCTTCAGGTTGCCGCCGAAGCCCACGCCGTATTTGCGGGCTATGTCGCGGATGAAGTTCATGTTCATCTGTTCATCGATGGCAAATCCATGCGTGCCGATCTGGCAGACTTCCTCCATGACCTTGGTAGCATCGCCACAGATAAAGAAGCATGAGGTCAGGCCGGCATCATGAATGATCTTGTTTGCGGCCTGGCTGTTAGGGGTGACGTATTCGCGGAAGGTTGCGGCCTTGATCTGAGAGGCCACCGGATCCACGTTCACGATGATATCGCATCCCATTTCAACATAAAATTCCGCGGATCTGGCGCCGATTTCACCGGCAAATTTACAGACTTCCGCTGCGAATTCCTTGTGCTTGTAAACATCGGTAAAAAGACGTACACCGGCCAGATGAGCCCCCAGCGACAAGGGACCGCAAAAAAGCCCCATCAACGCGCAATCCAGATCTTCCAACTGCGGTTTGGCAATTTTGGCTGCCTGGAAAATAACCGGCCATCGACCGGAATCTTTGGTCGGAAGTTTAAGACCGGCTTCTTTTGGCGTTTTGTTGGAGCATGGATGGGTTGTTACGGAAGGCACGTTGTCGGGCCACCATTTCAGATCGCATCCCACGGAATTGGCCTCCATAGACAGATCAAACAACAACGGAATACCGTCGGCCTTATACCGCTTGGCAGTAGCCACAACGCCCTTGGCTAAGAGCTTGGGATCCTGAAGAAATTTGTCTGCAGGTTCGTTGATTATATGGGCGCAATGCACTCCTGCATAAGGCACCCATGGCGCGTATTCGGTCCTTTTCCCGCGATATGCGTCCAGCAACATCTG
>DUZK01000239.1 GCA_013349495.1 Deltaproteobacteria bacterium | reverse complement strand
TGGAATCATTATTATGTTTTTGTAATAATTCCTGCATTATGGTTAATGAATAAATATCCCAATACCTATCAAGGACTGTTCGGAATGATTTCTATCCTTCTCTGTTCAGGAATGGGGGATAGCATTTTTCACATATCAAGGTTTACAAAAAATTTCATTCCTATTTTCCCATCTCTTAGTTGGATACCAATTTGGGGAGCTATACTTGTTTATATCTTGAATGGGTTTTTTAAGGATTGCCTGCATTATATGAGAGAAACAGTATCAGCCGGAGACTGAGCGATTGACCATAGGAGAGCATCTTCATTGTCTGAGTATAGAATATCCCTATTATGCGCTCTAAGAATCGGGATAAGCCCCGGCTTTTTCGGTCTGGTATCAAGAAACTAGTCCAGATCCAACTTCGCTTTACACTGATTGCATTTTACAACACCCCGGAAAACTTTATTGCCGCATTCCGGACAAAGATAGCGGGCTTCTTCATCTTGAATCCATTTTTCGGTACCGACTTCTCGTCTGTATGGGACAGCCCGCAAAATAACCTTTTTTCCAACAGCCATGGAAAAATCTTCAATATACTGACAGGGAAATTCATCGCATTGATGACATCCGGCATATCCTTTCTCTCTCGTGCAATTTCTGATCTCACACTGCCTGCAATGCATAAACTGATCATCAGATAAGCAGCCTACGCATCGAATATCTTCTGTTGTAAGATGTTCACTATTAGGAAGAGTACCCATGCCAGGAACGCCTCCCTGATAAAGACTTACTAACCTTTCTTTAAATTTTTGATTATTATCGCGATGTGCGATATAAATGGCACAGACGCCGCAATAAAGACCGCAAGGTGAAATAAAATCAGGATTTATTTTCATCGTTTTATTCCTTTTCCTTGATTAATAATTTTTCCGAATCAAGCTTAATATTCTCCCCTGTGTTGAGACACAGGATCAGCCCATCTCTTTTGATAATACGAAAGACAAAAAACGGTGTATCTTCATGTTTTAAAAAAACTTACGCTATGCCATATTTTTTTCCACAAGTTCAGCAATATCCATTGTCTTGATTGTCTCTTCCTTCTCCAGATCCTTCATCCCGTCTTCGATCATGGTCAGGCAGAAGGGACAGCCGACCGCTACGCTCGAGACCTGCTGAGCGACGATTTCTTCCGAACGCTCCAGATTGATTCGCTTACCGATGGTCTCCTCCATCCACATTCTTCCCCCGCCGGCACCGCAACAAAAGCTTTCCCGACCGTGTCGTTTAAGTTCTTTGAATCCGCCTTTGGAAACGGATTTAATGATCGATCTCGGTTGATCGAAAATGTCATTATATCGTCCCAGGTAACAGGGATCGTGATATGTCAGAGCGCCTTCAGCCGTCTGTTTCAGTCTGATTTTTCCTTCTTCGACGAGTCGATGGATGAACTCGGCATGGTGGATCACTTCGTAGTTTCCTCCCATCTGAGGATATTCATGTTTAAGCGTATTGAGACAATGGGGACACGCCGTGATTATTTTTTTGACGTTATAGTTGTTCAGAGTTTCGATGTTTTCCTGGGCCATCATTTGGAACATCATTTCATTTCCGGCACGTCTGGCAAAGTCGCCGGTACATTTTTCTTCCACACCCAGGATCGCGAAGCTGATACCGGCCTTTTTAAGAATCCTAACCAGGCTTGTGGATACTTTTTTGGATCGATCGTCGAATGAACCGGCACATCCGACCCAGAAGAGATAATCGACGTCCGGGTCGTCCGCCATTATTTTTACGTCCAGCCCTTCGGCCCAATCGGCCCGTTTATCATAACCGATTCCCCAGGGGTTGCCGTTTCGTTCGAGCCCTTTCAGGGCCGTGTTCAGCTCCTTGGGATAAGCTTCCGCCATCAAGGTTTGCCCCTGTCTCATGGCGATGATCCTGGGCACATGTTCGATGGTCACCGGGCAAACTTCTTCGCAGGCGCGGCACGTCGTACACGCCCAAAGCGTGTCTTCTGCGATCACCTCACCGATTAACTGCTTTTTGCTGTTGAGTGCGGAGATTTCCTCCTTGATTTTTTCAATTTGCCCGGCATTTTCGCTTTGTTTGATTGCAGCGGATAACCTGGCCCTTTTGATGGTATTATCGACATTTTCCAATAGCTCGAGCTTCAGTGAGTCATTGAAGTCATGCAGATTTAACGGTTTATCGGTGATATAGGTCGGGCAGACCTCTTTGCATCGTCCGCATTCGGTGCAGGTGTAAAGATCCAGTCCCTGTTTCCAGTTGAGTTGATGGATATGATTGATTCCCAGGGATTCTTCCTCCCAGGCGGCTTCGTCTTCCAGATCCAGCAGTTTGGGTTTTTCATGGGGATAGCCCAGGCTTTTCAGAAAAACGTTGGGAAGTGCGGTGATCACATGAAAATGTTTTCCCAAAGGGAGAAGATTCAGAAACGTCAGCTGCGTACAGATGTGAAGCCAAAACATAATGACCCGGATGGCAGCGTTGGCTTCCGCGCTCAATCCAGAAATCAGGGCGGCCGCTCCCTTCGATACCGGTGTCCAAAGAAATTCGGAACCGTATTGCGGGTTGTTGAAGTAAAGGATACTTCCGGGGTTGTTGTATAATTGAATTAAATTGTACCGAGCCCCGTCGTACAATAGATCGGATACCATCAAAGTTCCGATCATCGCCAGGACCAGATAGGCTTCGAAGGTATTGTGAATGCGTTCCGGTTTTAGTACGGCTCGACGAAAAATGGCGAAGATGATCATCAATAAGACGATACCCTCCATGATATCTTTTAAGGCGATATAAAGATACCCGAGCAAATCGTCGCCGCCCAGAAACGGCAGGTGATATCCTTCCTGAAATCCCTCTCCATATAAATTCAAGCTGCGAATCAATAGAATACAGAATCCCCAGAAAATGAACGCATGCATGATACCAGAGCTTCTTTCTTTTGCTCTTCCGACCAGGCGTTTCTGGCCGATAGCCAGAATGACTATATTCTCCAGACGTTCTTTCAGATGATCGGCTCTATCGACAGGTTCAAGCGCCTTTAACAATTGAATTTTGCGAACCATCGTACGGCCGAAAACTGTCAGAGCGACAATAATCAGAAGAGACATCAACAGGGGATTCATAACCACCTCATCAACGTATATTAAACCGTGTCACGTCAAGATGAACGTCTTAAATATAATTGCAGAAAAGGGTCCAAGGATTCGAGGAGTCGAGGGTTCAAGGGTTTGTTTCCGAAGGATTTTATCAGCGCTTTAACATTTGTCATTTAGATCGCGTTCTTATAGCTTTGACCGGACCTCGAAGTCTTTGCAATTCTTCAGTATTTCACTTGAATCCTGGACCCCTTGGCTCCTTGAACCCTTTGAGATTCGCCTGGTTAACTTGATATAATCCACTTATCTTGTCACAACCGGCCCCAACTAACCGGCAGGTGATCTTATTTTCTTAATCTCTTCCCGGAGAATCGGAACCACCTCGAAGAGGTCTCCGACGATACCATAGTCAGCCACGTTGAATATAGGTGCTTCGGGGTCTTTATTAACGGCCAGAATCACTTTTGAGCCTTTCATTCCCGCGAGGTGTTGGATGGCACCGGAGATACCGATTGCCATGTAAAGGGTAGGGGCAACAATTTTACCGGTTTGTCCGACCTGCTTATAATGCGGCATAAAACCGGCATCCACCATGGCACGGGAAGAGCCGAAACCGGCTTCTAATTCGTCGGCCAGCTCTTTTACAAGAGCGACACCGGCTTGATCCTTAACGCCTCTGCCTACTGAGATGACCACGTCGGCATCGGCAAGGTCGATTTCACCGCTTGCTTCCGATACGATTTCCTTGATCACGGCCTTTAAATCAGGGGCCGGAGGGGAAAGCCTGACGACGTTTTCGGTGCCCGTGATTCCTTCTGTCGCTTCGAAAGCGCCCGCTCTGACAACTGCCACCAATTGCCCGGCATTAACTTTTACGCGTTGAATCACTTTATTGGTGATGGCGGGTCTGATGACCTCGATTTGATCCCCCTCAAGCATCACGTCGGTAATATCCGTGGCGCAAGCGGCATCCAGTTGAGCGGCAACCCTCGGGGCGACGGCTTTGCCGCTTTCGGAAAAACCGAACCAAATCATGTCGGCACCGAATTGTCTGGCTGCGTCCACAACACAGCATGCGTATGGGCCGGCTGAAAAAAGCTCCAGCCCGGGATCATCGGCGACATATTGCGTATCGGAGCCGGAGGTTGCCAGGCTGGGAATCAACGATTCGATATTATTGCCGATCGCCGCCACTGCGGTTTCTGCTCCGATGGCTTTGGCTTTTGATAAAAGTTCGGCTGTGCTGCCTTTCAGTACACCTTGTTTGATGTCTGCAATTACGAGTACTTTAGCCATGATATTGTTTTCCTTGTGTGAATTCGTTATAAAACCTTTGCTTCATTGGCCAGAAGGCCGACCACCTGGGCGGTAATTTCAGCGGCATCGCCCTCAAATTTTTGCCCGCCCTCTCGCTTTTCCGGTGCCATGAATTCAACAACTTCCGATTTTAAGGTGGCGCCTCCGATTTCATCATGCGAAGTACCGAGTGCCGCCAGATCCATCACATCGATGGGTTTTTTCTTTGCCATCATGATACTGCGCATTTGGGGCAGACGCGGTTCATTAATGCTGACATCGACCGTGACGACGGCCGGCAACTCAAGTTCAACGATTTCGGTTCCGGCATCGCCCAATCGGGATACTTTGATGTGCTGGTCGTCAATCACTTCGATGGCGATCACATTACTGACACAGGGTAATCCCAGGTACTCGGCCAATATGATTCCGGTTTGACCGTTATCCGTATCCTGGGCCTGTTTGCCGGTGATAACCAGATCATAGTCTCCTTTTTCGTAGACTTTCTGCAAAACTTTGGCGTAGACAAACGAATCCCCTTCGGCCAGGGCTGCATCATCGATTTGAATCCCGCTTTCAATACCCATGGCGTAGCCTCTGCGGATCATTTTGGTATTGTCTTCACCGCCACCGACACTCACCAAGGTTGTTTCCGCGTTGTTATTTTCCTTGAGTTGGACAGCGGTTTCCACCGCGCTTTCGTCCCAGGCATTGATGACATACTGCAGCCCTTCTTCAACGATGGCCCCGTTCTCCACGTGGATGTTCAATTCCACATCGACTACGTTTTTTACGGTTGTGAGAATTTTCAATTTGCCCTCCTCATCCTGTATATTTCTTTGGTTCGGTCACAAGGTCAAAATTCTGACCCACGTCACACGTTCCACGTTGGCCGATTGGCTGGTTTGGTCAATATCATCTCTACTAACTACATTTTAGCTACAATATAACTATGCAAAAGGTCGGAAAGTGTCAAGGAAAAAACAATTAAATACCTTTCAGTAATACCGGTCAAACATTTTTTATGGAAACGTTTTGAATATCTAAAATGGCAGCAGGGTATCCGGCAGGTTTGCTTCGAATCCGGGCACCACAACCTGTTTCATAGAGCGATTTGTAACAAACTGGGTGATCTTATTTGAATTAAAAATTGAATATTGAGGATTGAATAATTTAGCCGCTATCTTGATTCAAGAATCGAATCTCGCTATTTGAAAATCGCCCTTCGAAAATCGAAAATTTGATATTCTTATAGCTTTTTTCGCAGGTTGATAAAATTGCTTCGGTCGAAGCCGAGGGTTTTAAAAAAAGAAAGGAGATCCGTGGAATCCCAACGGACCGATGTGTAGATATCTTTGATGCCGGCGTCCTGACAGTATTTAAAAACCTCTTTTGCCAAACGATCTCCGATTCCCTGTCCCATATATTTCGGATCGACCCCGAGTTGGACGACCCATGCACTTTCTTTCATTCCGAAGCCGCCGGACTGGATAAAACTGATCATAAATCCCACGACTTTACCTTCAATTTCCGCCACAAAACATGCATTTTTCTCCTGACGGAGCTGCTCTTCGATAATACGCTTAAAGTCCACACCTGCCTGTTTTTGGGTAATCGCCGTAGAGATGGTTCCGATTTCATCGGCATCTTCAATTTTCATTCTTCGAATATCGACTGCATTCACAGACTGACTCCTTTTGGCATTAGTCGATTCTAATAATCTTTACGTGGTGTCCGACCCAGTTCGGTGGGAGATAGACGCGTCCGCTGTTCCCGCTCAATTTAACCGTTTTCTCGATCATCTCCTCTCCGTAGATTTCGAATTTCACCTTGTCCTTGTTC
>DUZK01000238.1 GCA_013349495.1 Deltaproteobacteria bacterium | reverse complement strand
CCACCTTCCTCCAGCATGAACGGGAGTTCCCGATACCCTCCCATCGCCTCGAATACCGTATTCTGCCTTTCTCTGGGAACAATGAGCAAAAGAAACCCGCCCCCGCCGGCACCCGCCACTTTTCCGGCAAGCGCCCCTGAAGCAATCGCTTTTTCATGCATGGTCTCTATCCCTTTATTGGATATTCCCGAAGCCAGATTCTTTTTCATCTCCCAATTCTTCCCTAAAAGATCTCCGCAGGTATAAATATCCCCTTTTGTGATGGCGTCTGCAAACGGATCCACCAGTGATACCATTTCCTCCATAACTGAAAAGGTATCCGGAGAGACAAGCTTATGGGCCTGTTCAGATAAAATTTCATCTGCATTTCTGGTGATTCCGGTAAAATATAAAAGAAGGCAAGAAGCAAACTGACGTCTCACGGTCTCGGTCAGGGTTACCGGCACTCTTTGAGTGGTATCTCCGGACCGGAAGATAAACCGGTTGATACCACCGTATGCAGCGGCATACTGATCCTGCCGCCCGATGGGCTTTCCGAGAATATCGATCTCAATCCGGCACGCATCCAACGCCAGTTGCTCTGCCGTCACCAGGGAATTCTGATAGGTATAGAACGCGTGAAGCAATGCAACGGTTATGGAACTTGAACTGCCGAGCCCGGAACCGGAGGAGGGAATATCGGCAAGCGTGGTAATCTCGACCCCCTTTTTAACGCCGGTCAATTTCATGGCTTCACGAACAAGATCGTGTTGAATCTCATCTATGTGTGAGACACACTCCTTTCTCGAGTAATTAATATAGATCTGATCATCAAACCGTTCCTTAACAATGGCATAGACATACTTGTCGATGGCCGAGCTGACCACCTTGCCGTCTCTTCGGGAATAAAATTCCTTCATGTCGGATCCGCCGCCTACAAAACTGATGCGGAGAGGAGTTCTAACTATAATCATGATGCTTCCAATGCCCGGTCCGGCGATTGGCTCATTCCGGGTTACAATAGATTCTGATCGGTTTCATTAAGCGTACTAAATGGATTCTCCAGTGCCCGGCCGAAGAATCCGTGGCCGATTCGACCCAGGCCGTAAAGGCTGATGGAAAATTCAAACCGTTTATCGGTCACCTCATCGACGTATCGCATATCTGCCGACCAGCATTGCGCCACATAGCTTACGCCGGCGCTGGAGTGAATTCTCTTTTTCGTTAACAGGTTTTGCTCGTAACCCCCATTCAGGTTCAATTCATCGGTGACCTTTACCAGCACGTCAAAATAGATGGACTCGCTGGAGTCTCGAGTCCATCGGTGTTCCACAAATAATCGATCTCCCCGGTGATCCCGAATCGTTGCGGCAATATTCTGTCCCGTCATTTTATGATCGTAAGGGTTATAGATGGCATCCCCGTATAAAGAGAAATACCGGTGCGGAACAAAATCGAGGGTTGCCGTCACGTCGGAAAAGGGTCTGGGCGCATCATCCAGTTTTTTATTGATGTCATAGCTGTTTTCCAGATTAAACCTTAAAAGCTGAGAATAATTGTATTGGGAACGATCATCCTCCTGATCCTTTTCCGAAGCTTTGCCCCCTTTCTTACGGGAGGTAAACCACTGGGTCAACGAGTAGGTCAACACATTTCCCTTGGCTACCCGATCCTTATCATCAAAGGAAGGCAGGTCGTCCTGATCAATGTCGGGTGTATAGCTGTATGTTAATTTCGGCCGGATGCTGTGCTTGACCCGATCCACTCCCATGGCATTCACCTTGAACACATTGAACACTTCCGTAAAAAACTCGATTTCTGCATCCCAGAGTTCCCGGGAGTCGAACCGGTCCGCATCCTGCCGGAAGCCTTCAAGACTGTCCAGATAATAAAGGGTCTCCCGAACACTCATGGAAGGCTCCACGGACAGATAATTTTTCAGCCGCAGGGGCAGAAAGAAGCGGGGATGCAAATCCAAACGATTCCCGGTTTGCCCGTCCTGCCGGTAAAAATAAACATATTCCGACTCAAAATTAAAATAGAGGGGGTCGAAAAAAAGTTTCTGCCTGGATCCGGTAAATTCGATGAAGGGAAGTTTCTGTAATGTCGGATCGATATCGCTCTGCCGGCGAAGAACCACATCATCAAACCAGAGCGCTTCCATATTCAGGCTGTATTCGGACCATCTCCGGTTGAAATTGAGGCTGTTTTTTCGGGTTGCGTTATTGTCGTCATCAAGGCCGCGGCCGAACGCATCCTCAAAATAGGCATTGGTGCGGGTGTAGCCCGAATACCCCTCCTTGAATTCCAAAAGATAGTCCTGGTCGCTGACGATATCCAGGTCCAGCCGCCCCTTGACCTCAAAGGGAAGCTGCTGATTTACCTTGGTTCTGAACCAGTACCGATTCGTATTGGGTCGAAGAACATTGTCATCTGTAAATCCCCAGTCTTCACTGTTATTGCCGACACCGTCATCCACCATGTCATCGTCCAGAAAGTCGAACATGACCGTGCCCTTTGAGAAGTTGTCGAGCACGTACCGGTACTCTCCACCGGATTTCACGCCGCGTTTATCCATGTAATTGAGATAGAAGGTGGCATCCTGATTGTCGCTGATGGCCCAGAAAAAAGGCTGATTGAAGCCGATTCCCCGCCGGTCCGAATTTTCAAATCCAGGAAACAGGAATCCGGTTTGACGGTTTCTTTTGGTGGGAAAAACAAAATAGGGAGTATACGCCACCGGCACCCGTTTGGCCCAAACCGAGGCATGGGTCACCGTGCCGTATCCCTCGAGAGTTACTTTTAGATTTCTCCCTGTGATTTTCCAGGCCGGGGGTTCGTTGTCGCAAGTGGAAATGCTTGCTTTCTCCGCCGCATAACTGTCTTTTCCGATTTTTTGGAGTTTATCGCCTTTAAAGTAGTAGTTTTGCTCCTTGAGAAAAATGGTGCCCTGGTAAATGGTTCCTGTTTCGGCATCCAGGTCCATTTCCATGCTGTTTCCGATGAGGATATCATTACCGACGATCATGATCACATTCCCCATGGCCAGGGCCTTCATGGCTCGATGATCAAAACGGACGAAATCAGCGGTAAGCTTTTTGTCTTCTTTGCTGAGGGTAACGTTCCCGCGGGCGAGATATTGATGAACATTGTCGTCGTAGCTGATCTCGTCCGCCTCCAAATGCCATGGCTTATCCGGCTCCTCGTCAAAGCCTTCCAACCGGGACTGAGCCCATACGCCGGTGGGAATGACGAAGGTGAAAATAAGGAATAAAGAAAGCCGGACACCGAGGAATACCTTGATCCGGGAAAACATGGGTGGTGGTTCAAATCGCTTCAGAGTCATTCGTTCACAATCTCGCTTTTTTAGTTTTATCTCAACTACCGGGTCGGCTGTGCTTGAAATGACGAATATAAAGCCAACCTGAGGCAAAAAGTCAAGCCATAGTTAATGAAACAGGTCCTTTCAAAATAGCACGAGTTGTTGTATGAAGAAAGAACTTCGAGTTTCGAACCATTTGCCGGACTGAACAGCACGAAAGAAGAGCGTCGAAACTTGGTGAGAAGACAGTTGAAACGGAGCTTGCGAGATACGGAAATCCATGAAAATCCTGTTAACCAATGATGACGGAATCCATGCAGAGGGACTCCGGGTCCTATATGAACTTCTGAAGCCGAAACACTCGGTAACGGTGGTGGCTCCGGATCGTGAGAGAAGTGCTGTGGGCCACGGTATTACCTTGGACCGGCCCATACGGGCGGAAAAAATCGCGCTCAACGGGGGCTGGGAAGGATTTGCCGTCACAGGAACCCCGGCGGACTGCATTAAGCTGGCGGTTGTTGAGCTATTGAAAACCAAACCGGAGCTGGTCATATCAGGAATCAATCCGGGAGCGAACGTGGGTGTAAATATCAATTATTCGGGAACCGTTGCTGCTGCCAGAGAGGCGGCCCTCTACGGTATACCGGCCATAGCTGTCTCCGTCCAGGCGCGTGCACCCAGAGCGTATCTTGATATTGCCGGATTCATTCGCTTGCTGGCCGAGGACATCCACCGGATAGGACTTCCCTCGGGAACCTTTTTAAATGTTAATTTTCCGGACACGCCCATCCGGCAGATCGCCGGCATACGGATCAGTCGACAAGGCTTTGCCTTATTTTCGGAATACTTTGAAAAACGTAAAGACCCGCGCAATCGAATCTATTACTGGCAGGGGAGTGATGTTCAACCGATTTCCGATGACCCCGATATTGACGGTGACGCGCTGAGCCGCAACTATATCTCCATCACACCCATCAAATGCGATATGACGGATTACAATCTGTTGAATGACCTTAAATCATGGGCTTTATCAATGAATTACGGGAATCCATCCCGCTCTGGTGGTTCTTCATGAAAACAATATTTGTGGGAGATCTTAAGGCCGGTGATGAAATCAATGACGCTTTCGCATTGGCTGAAAAAACACTCGGGCAGAAGAAAGATGGCAAACCTTATCTCACCGTGGTGCTATCGGACAAAACCGGCAGCGTCAAAGGCGTGGTGTGGGATGGTGTGGAAGAGATCGCATCGGCAAACACCGCCGGAGAAGTGGTCCATGTCAAAGGCGGAGTTAGTGAATACAGGGGAGAGCTCCAGGTGGTGATTAAGAAAATGATGCATGCTGCGCCTGAAAATGTGAATGCTTCCGATTTCCTTCCTGCCACAAGCCACGGCATCGATTCCATGTTCGAACGCCTGGTCCGGATGACCGAGAGCCTGAAAACCGACTATTTGAGGGCATTGTTTGAATCATTTTGGAAGGACCCGGATTTCGTTCAAAAATTTAAAACAGCACCTGCTGCAAAAAAAATGCATCATGCATATATCGGCGGGCTGCTTGAGCACACCCTGTCCATGGCGCTGCTTGTGGAGAGAATAGCCGGGCATTACAGCGGAATCGACTTGGAGCTGCTCCTGACAGGTGTGATTCTCCACGATATCGGAAAAATACGGGAGTTCGACTACGAACTCAGCATCGATTATTCAGATGAAGGCCGCTTGCTGAGCCATATCATCATCGGAATTCAAATGGTTGATGAAAAATTGAAACAGGTGTATCAATTCCCTCTTGAAAAAGAACGTTTGCTGAAACACATGATTATCAGTCACCACGGCACTCGGGAATTCGGTTCCCCTGAACCGCCCAAAACACTGGAGGCTGTTTTACTGAACTATATTGATGAAATTGATTCCAAGGTGAACGGCATCCGAGAGTTTTTAGCCTCTGAAGGGCCGGGTGCCGGATGGACGTCTTATCATAAAATCCTTGGACGGCATTTTTATAAGGGAAAAGAACCGAAAGAAACATCTCAGGAATAAATCCATCGAATGTTCATCTCACTGGAAGGCATTGAAGGGTCGGGGAAAACCTCCCAAATAAAGACCATTGCGGATTATTTAGCGGCCTCTGGATACGAATGCGTCGTTACTCGAGAGCCGGGCGCCACGGCCATCGGTAGAAAGATACGCTCGATCCTGCTGGACCCGGCCAGTGAACGGATGGATTCAACCACCGAATTGCTCCTTTACATGGCCGATCGCGTGCAGCACGTCAGGGAAATCATTGTTCCCGCCCTCTCAGATGGAAAAATGGTTCTGTGCGACCGGTTTTACGATGCAACGGTGGTCTATCAAGGAATTGCAAGGGGCATCGGAATCCATACCGTATATTCCCTGCACAAATTATTACTCGACGGTATTCAACCCGATATTACGTTTCTGCTGGATCTCCCTCCCGAAGAAGGCCTTGCACGAGCCTGGAAACAAATCGAGAACGGTTCTCGAACGGGTAATGAAAGTCGGTTTGAGCGGGAGACCCTTCGATTCCACGAAAGGGTGAGGGCCGGTTACCTCAAACTCGCCCATGAGGAACCGGATCGGTTCCGGATCATCGATGCCATGAAGAACCCTGAAACGGTTCAAAAAGCCATCATTAAGATACTGGCAGCACTGCTCGATTAGCTTAAATGCCTGGTTATGCAGTTCACGCAGGCAACCATTTATCTCGGTTGTATGAAATATATCCTAACCCGGACAAACCGGTTGGGGCGAAGCGGAAATCCCGTTTTATTGGGGAAAAAACAAATAACAAATCCCAAATAACAAACAATATCCAATAACCAAAAACACAAATTCAAAACAAAGATTTGGTATTGATCTGTCAGATCACTAAGTTTCGGTCATTGAAATTTTGAATTTTGAATTTATTTGGAATTTGCTTGCCCGCCGTTTTTCTGGCGGGGTGCTTGTATATTGGTATTTTGCCATAAAATG
>DUZK01000237.1 GCA_013349495.1 Deltaproteobacteria bacterium | reverse complement strand
GGATTCGAGTGAAATGCTAAAGAATTACAAAGCGTTCTCCACCTATATTGGAAAAGAATCTTATATTTTATAAATTAGAAAGAATCGCGACATTAAATGCTTAAGAAAACAGATCTATGGTCTGAAGAAGATAAGCGCCAAGCCCATCTGGACAGCCGAATCGAACAGACCCAATCCGCCTTCTTCGGATTCGAAAAGGTAGCTGCCGACGAAAAGGTATATAAAGTCCGCAGACACTTTGATCGGGTGGCCCGCCGATACGACCTGATGAATACCCTATTGAGCTTCGGCATCCACTATCAGTGGAAACGTCTGTCCATCCGGATTTTGAACCTGAAACCCGGTGATCATGTTCTGGATGTTTGTGGCGGAACCGGCGACCTTTCCATGATGGCGGGCAGATATGTTCAAAAAACCGGACTTGTGGTGGATTATGACATCAATCGTGAAATGATGCTGGTGGGCAAAGACAAAATCAACGGAACCGCATTCCGTGATTTCATACGCTTTGTTCAGGGAGATGCGGAAAAGGTATCGTTTCCGGACAACTCATTCGATGCCGCCCTGGTGGGATTCGGCATCCGAAATGTCACGCGAATAGAACAGGGGTTTGAGGAAATGCGCCGGGTGTTAAAGCCCGGAGGCCAGCTCATGTGTCTGGAATTTTCCAAACCCGCAAATCGACTGTTCCGTCGACTCTACGATATTTACTCGTTTTACTTTATGCCGCTGTTGGGCCGACTCGTCGTCGGAACAGGTCAGCCCTATGCCTGTCTTACCGAAACCATCCGAATGTTCCCCCTGCCGGAAGAACTGGCCGCCATTCTCAAGCGGATCGGGTTCACTAATGTTACCTATCGGAGTCTCACAAACGGTATCGCCGTCATCCACCACGGTACAAAAGCCTGACCCGAGCCTGCCGTCAGAGATTTGTCATTAATATCGGATTGTTTCATCAAATTGGCACTTTCCGGCCCTGCTACAGTTTCTGAATCCTCTTGCCGATATAAAAACTAATAATATCTATTGTTTTCAGCATATTATACGGAAACGGCAGTTGTCGTCAAACTGGCCTGCCGATTGCATGTTTTCTGTACTGTTTGTCGAACAAACGACTATAAAAGCAGGCGCATGGAGGATAGACATGAAGCAGATGATAGATCATTGCCTGACCGCTTTTTTCATGATCATTTCCATGGTCATCTTGATTTTTTTCCTTCTGATCATTCCAACATCATGGGCTTCGGCTGCTGCGGTTTCAGGCGGCCAGGTTCTTGTGATTCGATGAACTGGATGAACAATTCGGGCAGAATTGAGAGAGGCGAAAGAACTGCTGCAGATTGTCCGGGGTAAGTTGGAATAAATGAGATTTAGACTTCAGACAAATTACTCGCTGACCATTACCACGATTATCATGGTCACGGTATTGATTTCGGCCGGCATCCTCCTCTACCAGTTCAGGCACTCCTACGGTAGGATCGCCGGAATCGGTTCTGCTGAAATGTCGGTCAACCTTCTTGCCCAGATGGAAAAGCGGGGTGAGCTGGTCGCCCGGCTTCTGGCTGAAAACCTGGTCAAACCCCTGTACTCGCACGACATGCAAGCAATGTTCGATCTTCTCGGAGCCGCCAAAGCACAAAAAGACATCCTGAGCGCCGTGGTCTATGATGTAAACGGCAACATTGTCCATGACGGGACCGATACGGTTCTGCTCTACGGCTCCTCTCTTGAGGATAAAGCCGGTAGAGCGGCCATCGCCGAAAAGGACAAATTGATCACTCAAATCGGAGATGACCATCTGATCGTCTCCTTTCCCATCCGGATCGGAGATACTCCTTTGGGCGGCGTGCAGGTTCGCCTGTCACTGAAACATATCCATTCTGAAATTGCCCATATGTCGTATCGCATGGACGCCATCAGCAAGGAGGGTCTGCAAAACAACGTAAAAGCGATTATTTTAACCGCCCTTGTGCTGCTTGTCATCGGTTTCGGTCTGTCCTTTTGGGTAGCACGACGGATGGTCCGGCCCATCCGTCAATTATTGCAATTTATATCCATCATCGGCAGGGGAAAGTATGATTTTGAGATTTCCACTAAACGAAAAGATGAGATTGGAGATTTGCTGGATGCTTTCGGTCAGATGGGCAAGGATCTTCAACGAACCACAGTCTCAAAAGAATACGTAGAAAGCATCATCAATAACATGACCGACTCGTTGACGGTGGTCAATCCTTCGGGTGTCATCAGCGGAGTGAACCAGGCTGCCTGTGATCTACTCGGATACGGGGAAGACGAACTGGTGGGCAAACCCTTTGAATTTCTGTTTCCAGATTCAATGAACAACAAATCGTCGTCCCTTCTGGATCGGCTTAAAAGAGAGCATGCCATTACCGGTATGGATATCTTGCTGGAAACCGCCCAGGGAAAACAGATTCCGGTAAGCTTCTCAGGTTCTGTGATGATTGAAAAAAGCGGTGAGGTGACGGGCATCGTATGTGTCGCCCAGGACATCACGGAACGACTCGCGGTCCAGAAACAACTTGAAGAAGCCAAGGAGGCGGCCGAATCTGTAAGCCAGGCAAAAACACAGTTTCTGACTTCAATGAGTCATGAAATTCGAACCCCCATGAACGGAGTTTTGGGGATGATCGAGCTTTTGCTGGAATCCGACCTGACGGAAAAACAGCGCAACTTTGCAGGCACGGTCCGCAAATCGGGCGAACTGCTTCTCAGCATCATTAATGACATCCTCGATTTTTCAAAAATCGAATCCGGAAAACTGAAACTGGAAGGAATCGATTTCAACCTCAGAAAAACCGTTGAAGATACGGTTGGGTTGATGGCCGAACGCGCTTTCAGCAAGGAACTGGATCTGACGCTGCTTATTGAAAACGACATTCCCGCCGTGGTTGGCGGTGATCCCACAAGGCTCCAGCAAATCATTCTGAACCTGACGGGCAATGCCGTTAAATTTACCGATCAAGGAGAGGTAGGCGTTCGCGTTGCAACTGCAGATAAAACAACCGATGGAATAACAATTCTGTTTGAGGTTCGGGATACCGGAATCGGAATCGATCCCGAGATCCAGGATACTATTTTTGATTCCTTTTCCCAGGCAGACAGCTCCACAAGTCGTAAATACGGGGGAACCGGCCTCGGGCTTGCCATCTGCAAACGGTTGGTGACACTAATGGGCGGAGAAATCGGGCTTCACAGCAATCCCGGCGAAGGGACCTGTTTTTGGTTTACCATAAAATTTTCAAAACAGGCAGGTGATGAAAAAGAAACAGTTTATGCTCCACCGGCTCCGGATCATTTAAAGCTGCTCATCGCAGAACCCAACGATTCAACCGTCAAAAATCTAAATTACTACCTCAACGCCCGGAATGTTGAAACAGAGCATATAAAAACCGCCGCCGAAGCATTGAGAAAACTGAAACAGGCTTTATCTGAAGAAAATCCCTTTGATATCTTGTTAATCAATAAGACCTTGGAAGATATGCCGGGATTGGAACTGGCAAAGCATATAAGGCATGATGAAAGTCTGGATGCCGTAAAAATTATTCTGATGACACCGGTGAATATACCGGACAAAAGAGAAATCTGGATATCCGGTTACCTAGCCAAACCGGTTCGCCGCGATATGCTTTTTGACTGCCTGGTTTCCGTGATGAACGGCAAGCCACACAAAAGCCATGCTGCACCCACCATACCGGATACGCATTTCGAAAAGCACGGGGCCAAGATACTACTTGCCGAAGACAACAAAATAAATCAGGAAGTCGCAAAGAATATGTTGACAAAACTAGGCATTGAAGTGGATATTGTTGAAAATGGCGAGGAAGCCGTGGACGCTGCATTCCGAAACGGCTATGATCTAATACTTATGGATTGCCAGATGCCGAAAGTGGACGGTTACGAAGCCACCCAGCAAATCAGAGCCCAGGAAAGGGCTTTATCTTCCAAAGATAACCCCTCAATGACCATCATCGCACTCACCGCCCATGCCCTGCCGGGGGACCGTGAACGCTGCCTTGCCGTTGGGATGGACGATTATCTCAGCAAACCGTTTACCATGGAGGATTTACGAAATACCCTGGGAAAATGGCTGGGGAGCACGGTAACCTGCACCGTTCCGGGCACGGCCCCTGAAAGCGAAAGCAGTAACCATTCGGAATCTCCATTGGATGAAACGGTGTTGGACAATATAAGTGCATTGCAGCAAGTGGGTATGCCGGATATATTGAGTGAGCTCATCGAGATCTACCTCAAGGAATCGGAAAAATTGATTCAAAACCTCTCCGCTTCAATGGAGAATAATGATGCCGCAGGAATGGCCAGATCCGCTCACAGTCTCAAATCGAGCAGCGGGAACATGGGGGCTATGACTCTGGCCGAACTCTGCAAAGATATGGAGGAAAACGGCAGACGTCAGAAGACAGAGCATGCCGTGGATGATTATAATCATATCATTGCAGAGTATCAAAGGGTTCAATCGGCCCTTAAAGCACGTCTCAGAAAGAATTAATATGGCAGACTCGGTGACACCACAGAATAGCCCTTTCGTGCTGGTAGTAGACGACGACGCAACCATTCTGTTTTTAGCCCGGCAGTATTTATCCAAAACCGGATTTGTCGTGGCGGTTGCGGAAAATGGCCGAATCGCGCTCCCGTTAATTGAAAAGAAAAAACCGGATATCGTGTTGCTGGATGTCCAGATGCCGGTGATGAACGGATTCGATACCTGTGCTAAGATCCGTGAGATGCCGGATACCAAACATATGCCGATTCTGATGGTCACCGGCCTGGATGATTACGAATCCATTGAAAAAGCCTATCAAGCCGGCGCAACCGACTTTTTTACCAAGCCGATAAACTGGCTGCTTCTCGAACATCGGATCCGGTATGTGCTAAGGCATAGTAGAACGGAAGAGGCATTGCGCACAGCGCGAGAAGAACTCGAACGACGCGTGGAAGAGCGAACCGAAGAACTGCAGAAAACAAACACGGAGCTTCAGGAAGAAATACGCCAGCGGCAGCAGGCCGAACAATCTCAGAAAGAGGCCTACGAGGAACTCAAGAGCGCTCAATCCCAGCTGGTGCAATCCGCCAAACTGGCTTCCATCGGCGAGCTGGCAGCCGGGGTGGTTCACGAACTCAACCAGCCGCTCATGGTGATCCGCGGATATACTCAGACCCTGCTGCGGCATCCCGGAGACAGTACAGATATAAACAAATGGTTAAAACTGATCGAAAAAAATACCGGCCGAATGACCAGCATCATCAACCACCTGCGTATATTTTCAAGGCAATCCCAATCCAAATTCAAGCCGGTGGATCTCAATCAAGTCATAGAAGATGCTTTCCTGATGGTGAGTGAGCAGCTCAGGCTTCATGATATTCAAACCGTGAGAAATCTGTCTGCGGATGTGCCGAAGATAAAAGGAGACGCAAACAAGCTGGAGCAGGTGATTTTAAATCTTATTACCAACGCCCGGGATGCCATTGAACAGCGGAGAAAAAAAGAAGTTCAGCCCGATACCGTGGATTACGAGCAGCCTCGGGGCACACTTGAAATCGAGACCCGAATGCCGGATTCCGGTGCGGATTTTGTAGAGGTTCTGGTTAAAGATACCGGCAGCGGCATACCGGAAGATGCCAAGCATAATATCTTCGATCCGTTCTTTACCACAAAAGAAGTGGGCAAAGGCACGGGGTTGGGCCTTTCCATCAGCTACGGCATCATCAAGGAGCACCACGCCGAAATCGAAATCGCTGAAACCGGACCGGAAGGAACGACCTTCAGAATTAAATTCCCCGTGGAGCAACCGTAAAGAAACAGCAGGTTTCAGGTGTCAGGTTTCAGTGTTCAGCCCCGCCGGCTGCGGAGTCGGATTCACCACAAAAAGAAACGAGGTTTCTCAGACGAGTTTTCGAGCACCGGTGCTCCCTGACACCTGACACCTAAAATTTTTTTACCCCTAATCAGTTCGCAAAGGTCCACCCCTTCTATGACTTTTCAGTCGGAAATGTCAAAGACGCTCCGAACCACCCGTTTACGGTAACCAGCGGAAACAGGGACAGTGTGAGTAAAAAATAGACCGTACTCCCGAAACCTTTCATATTCATTATATCCGGTACCATTGCCCGCCAGATAAACGCAACCGCCGCCACCAGAAATAAAACCACAACCACCCGCCTCTTTATGGTCACCGCCCGCATGGATTGTGACATATAATTCATCCACCACGTGTAATAACCGGTGATGCCGGCTATAAGGGTGAACAGCACCCCGCCTCCGAGGCAGTGAAATGCAGTGGTTTCAAAGGCATG
>DUZK01000236.1 GCA_013349495.1 Deltaproteobacteria bacterium | reverse complement strand
CGCGAAAATCATGGAAAAACTCGTCGCAAAATCCTCTGTTCAGCTCGCCCATATCGCCATTCAGCTCGGTCTGGTGGATCCGGAAATATAGCTTTCCGGAAGAACACCCGACCAAATTGTATTTATTTTAAACAATCTGTTTTTTTGTTGGTTTAAAATCATCCTTTGGACGATTGTAAAATAAAAATTTTCCTGTATTGGAGTATAAAAGTTGCATCTGGGGACTTCCCACGGTGGCGATGGATTCACGGAGAGGGATCAACGGCTCATTTTGTCCGGAAAAAGAAGAAGAACCGGCTACCGTAGATAACACGTTAATATTCAACGAAATGCATGCGGGGGTGTGCTCCGCTTAGGTAATAATAATTCCAGGAGGTGATCTATGTTTCAGTTTGATATAAAACAGAAAGTGTGTGAGGTTGGCTGCGTAAAATTCGGAGGACAGCCGGGCGAATATCCCACAGTGGTATGCTCTTCAATTTTTCAGAAGGGTGATAAGGTTTTTGAAGGCAAACGTAAGGAAGGATTCAACGAAGCCAAAGCGGCAGAACTGTTACAGACGCAGGAGAGGCTCTGGAAGGAAAGTGGTGTTCCCGCCATGGCGGATATCGTGGCCAATACTGGAGATGAATTCAAGCGGTTCATCGATTTCGTGGTTGCCAATACGTCAATGCCCTTTTGTATCGATGCCTGGGTCATGAAGCCCAAACTGGAAGGCGCGGCCTACTGTGCAGAGAAAGGCCTGCTGGACCGGATGTTTTACAACAGTCTGACGGTGTGGGAACAGGACCTGGAAACCGAGGTCCGTGAGATTGCAAAGATCGGCGTCAAACACGTTCTGCTGGTTGCTTTTGACCAGGCAGACCAGATGCCTTCCGGACGCATCACCGGGACACAGAAGATCTTGGATGTCATTGAAAAAGTCGGCGCCAAATTTGAAAGCATTTTTGTAGACACATCCGTAATGAACGGCCCTGCAACAGCGCTTTGCGGCCTTTCCAATAAGCTGATCAAGGAAAAATGGGGATTTCCCACCGCCTCCGCCCCTTCCAATGGTTCCTATATGTGGAAAAAGGCTCGTGAAATGTGGGGATTCAAAGGATGGGCTGCCGTCGATGCAGCCCTCGAAGCCCTTTCCGCATTTATGTACCATGACATGATCTTCTCGGGTCCCATGGCAGGCGCCGATCGGATCGTTCCGGCAGTCGCTATGGCCGATGCCTTTCTGGCCACGGCCGTCTACGCAGAAACCAAACGGCTTCCTGCTGATCCCAATCATCCGTTGTTCAAGCTCTTCCCTGAATTTGTGGAGCAGCTAAAGTCTCTGTAGGGTTTTTGTATGATTATTAAACGATACAACCGAATCTGAAAGGAATTATCATGGCAGAACTTACGTCCAAAGAAAGAGTCAATAAATTTTTCAAGAAAGAACCTATCGATACCATGCCCGTTTTTTCCGGTATGGGAACCGTGGTGATCCAGGCTGTGAACGAGATGGGCGTCAAATTCGCACAAGTTCACACGACAGCCGAACTCCTGGCCGGGTCCGCTTTAAAGTCGAGTGAGATGTGCGGACTGGACGCAGTGGTTATCCCATATGACATGGCAACCGTCGCAGAGGCTGTGGGGTGTGGATTAACGCTGTATGAAAACTCTGCGGACATTCTTTATCCCACGGTTCCCAATAAATGGGAAACCCTTGAAGCAGTCGACATCCCGGCCGATTTCATGAAGAGAGCCAGAATGCCCATGGTGGATGAGGCATTCGAAATTCTTTTGAAAGACGGACGGTTCGGTGTTGGCGCCTGGCAGCTGGGACCCTTTACGCTGGCCGGCCAGATCATCGAACTTGGCCTTCTCTTAAAGGGTGCAAAGAAAAACAAGGAAGCTGTCGAAGCTTTTTTGACAAAAATGACCGATATTGTGATTGAAAGCATCAAACACTATGAAAGCCTCGGAGTGGATTTTCTGAATATTCGCGAAATGGGATCTGGAACGGATCTGCTTTCCCCGAAAATGTGGAACTCGCTGATTCAGCCCCACCTGATCCGGATATTCAGCGAACTGAAGACGCCTTCGGTTTTGCATATCTGTGGAGGCACTGATATGATCGTTCCGCTGATGAACCAATGTGGTGCGGATGCGCTTTCCTTTGATCAGAAAAACACGATTACTAAAACCCGGGAAGTGGTAGGAAACGACGTGATCGTTCTAGGGAATTTTGATCCGTACGGCACGATGGTTCAGATGGAAAATCCGGCGGATGTGGAAACGGCTATGAAGAAATGCATTGATGATGGTGTGGATGCCGTATGGCCAGGCTGCGACCTGTGGCCGGATGTGAAAATGGATAACATCAAAGCCTGGGTCAATACTTCAAGGGAATACGGACGGAAACCTTCACCGGCGATCGGGCGGCTTTAAATAAATTAAGGTTGAGAAAAGAACCAACTTTCTCAACCTTCTTAATCTCATTTTTTTATGGACTAGAAAGGAAATTAACATGTCAAAATCAAAAGAAGAATTTTACAAAGCGCTTTCAGAAGCTGTTGTTGAGTACGATGAAGATGCTTGCAAAGAACTCTCCCAGGAAGTATTGGACAATCCGGACACCCTCACGCCGATGGAAGCGGTTATGAACGGACTTGCCGCCGGTATGGAAGAAGTCGGCCGTCTCTATGATACCCATGAGTATTTTGTGCCCGAAGTTCTAATGTGTGCGGATGCCCTTTACGCGGGTCTTGGTATTTTACGGCCCCATATTCCGAAAGCTGATGCCGGAGTGAATGCTCAGGTGGTCATCGGTTCCATTCAGGGTGACGTTCACGACATCGGGAAAAACCTTGTGAAGATGATGTTCGACGTCGCCGGATGGGGCGTTCATGATCTGGGTCGGGATGTTCCGCTGGAACAGTTTGTCGAAAAACAGCTCGATACCAACTCCGAGGTTGTCGCCATGTCCGCCATGATGACCACCACCATGCTGGGCATGAAAAAAGTTATTGCGATGATCAAAGAGAAAAACCCGGAATGTCTCATCATGCTGGGTGGTGCTCCGGTTACCAAGGACGTTGCGAATCTGTTCGGCGCCGACGGCTACGCCGATTCCGCAGGGAACGCTGTTTCCGAAGGCATCAAAATGATCGGGCGTTTGCGCGAGTTTCAGGCCAGCAAAAAATAGACTATAAACGGGGTGATGGGAATGGTTTAAGGCAACTGCTCATGCCCGATACCGTGCCCATCGCCTATAATATCGTAGCGGAAATAGGAGATATGTGAATGGATCAAAACAAGGCTATGGTAATTTTCCAGCCTTCCGGCCGTCGGGGTGAAATTCCCAAGGGGATTAACTTGATTGAGGCCTCCCGGCTTTTGGGCGTGGATATTGAAGCCCTTTGCGGCGAAAAAAAAGTATGCGGTAAATGTATCGTTCGAATTGAATAAGGAAATTTCGAGAAATACGGCGTTATCTCAGGAATGAAGAATACGAGCGCCTGGCAGCCGGAAGTCGAGTCTAAATTCATCAATGCCGAAAATCAGGCCAAAGGCTATCGCCTTGGCTGCACGGCCAAGGTTGAGGGTGATCTGCTCGTATTCGTACCCGAAGAGTCCCGTGCCGGTAAGCAGGTGGTTTCCAAGGCTGCCCGCGACATCAAGATCGACTGGGACCCCGCCGTGCGACTATATTACGTACAAGTGGTTAAACCGACCTTTGAAGATTGCACGGGGGACTTTGAAAGAATCTGCCAGGCTTTGGCCAGGGAATACGGTCTGCCGGAGATTCTGGATGTGGACATCAAGACCCTGCGAAAACTTCCCGGCGCCTTGCGCGACGGCAACTGGTCCGTAACTGTCAGCGTCTGGAACGAGAAGGAAGTCATTCGGGTACAGCCGGGTAAGGTGGAACACGCCTATGGCATTGCCTTCGATGTGGGTACCACCACGGTGGCCGGATACCTTTGCGATCTCACCAACAAGGAGGTTATCAACACGGCTTCGATGATGAACCCCCAGTGTAAATACGGTGAAGATGTCATGGCCAGGATCACTTTTCACATGACCACTCCCGACGGTCTTCAGCGCATGAGCGATGACATCATCGAGGGCTTGAATGAGTTGATTGCCAAGGCTATTGCCGAAACCCATCCTCCTTTGAAAAAAGTCAAAAAGAAAAAGGGGGAAGAAGGGCCTGACGAATTTATCGAGGCGCCGGAAGAGGGCAAAACCTATTTGCGGCTTAGGATGGAAGATATCGAAGATATTACCATCGGGGGCAACACGGCCATGCACCATATCTTTCTGGGCCTGGATCCGCAGTTTGTCGGCCTTGCGCCTTTCCCGCCAGTGATCCACCACAGCATGGACATTCGCGCGCGTGATCTGGGCATCAAGGTCAACCCGTCCACCTATGTGTTCGTGCTTCCCAATGAAGCCGGCTTTGTGGGAGCGGATAATGTGGGTGTGCTGATCTGTGAAGAACCGTATAAGAGTGATGACATTCAGCTCATCATTGACATTGGCACAAACGGCGAACTCGTGCTTGGCAACCGCCACAAGCTGATTTCGTCTTCCTGCGCCACAGGTCCCGCCATGGAGGGCGCACAGCTTTCCTTCGGCATGCGAGCCGCACCCGGGGCCATCGAGCGCATCGATATCGAGCCCGTCACCTTTGAAGTCAATTACAAAGTTATTGGCCGTGATGCCTGGCGAAAATTCTCGGAACCCCATGAAATGAAGGCAAAGGGGATTTGCGGATCGGGTATTCTGGACGTTCTGGCGGAACTGTATTCGTCCGGCGTCATCACGAAAACGGGTGTTTTCAACAAGAAGCTTCTCAACGACCATCCCCGGTTTCGAAAGAATGCGGATACCGGCCAACCTGAATTTATTCTGGCGTTTAAAGAGGAGTCTTCTATCGATAAAGACATCGTTATCACCCAAAAAGATATCCGTCAGATTCAGCTAGCCAAGGGCGCGCTTCATGCCGGCTGTAAGCTTATGCTTAAGCGGATGGGCATCGAAAAGGTCGACCGCGTCAAAATTGCAGGCGCCTTCGGGACCCATGTGGATAGGACCAAGGCGCTAACCATGGGTCTTTTTCCGGATTGTGAAATCGGAAAAATCGAAGGCATTGGCAATGCCGCAGGCGACGGTTGCCGTGCAGCACTTTTAAATGTAAAGAAACGAATGGAAGCCAACTGGTGCTCCCGCAACGTGGAATATATTGAATTAACAGTCGAGCCGACTTTTGAGCGGGAATTCATGGAAGCCATGCAGTTGCCGCATATGACGGATCAGTTTCCGCATCTGGAAGGGATTGTGCCGCCTGAAATTCTTCATCAGGGAATGAAAGGCGCTAAGTAGGAAGAATTGGTGAATACAGAAATAACACATACGGGTGATGGGGCATGCGTACGAGTGGATCCCGGTATTTGCGGATTCGCTTGCGCCGTATACGCCCGAAAGCTTGAAGCCCGTAAGGTGAAGATCGACATTGATGGCTCGGAGTGTAAACAAATTCAGCGGCTTTCAGAGCTGATTACCCAAATTGAATTCAGGGATGTTTTTCTCCCTTTAACCCGAAATCCGGTTTTTGTCAGTGCCGAAAAGGCCGGATGCCATCCGTCCTGTGTCATTCCCACCGCTGTAATCAAAGCTGCGGAAGTGGCGTTAGGATTGGCCTTGAAGTGCGATGTTGTCATACAATTCAAATCATGAGGAAAGGGCGCATCCATGAAATGCGATCACACTTTGGGAATCAAGAATAACATTGTGGAATTCAGGAATAACAGCGGAATTTCCAGCGCATTAACGGGGCGTCTTCTCAAAAAGTGCCAGGAACACGGTATCTCTGCGATCTTTCCGTTTCCTATTGATAAAATTATTGTTAAGGACTGGGTCAACCTGAAATGTCGCTATGGGTGCAGCAAGTTTGGAACGAGCTGGTGCTGCCCCCCGGCGACCCCGGAACCGGAAAAAGTCCGCGCGATTCTCTCGGAATACACCACAGCGCTTTTGTTGACCGGCCATCGTCAATGCGCCGATTTTTATCTGGATAACTGTAGAAAAAGATCGGGAATAGTCCGGTATTGGAAAGGCATTGTGAGTACAGAGCGGCTTTTGTTTTTAGAGGGATATTATAAGGCATTTGCGCTGGTCAGCGGGGTCTGTTCACTCTGCAAGAAATGCGCATATCCCGATCCATGCCGTTTTCCCCAGGAAAAGCGGCCGATGATCGAATCTTTTTCCATTGATGTCATCGGAACACTGCGGAATCTTGGCGGCACATCTCGTGTTGCAGTCAACACGGCAGATGTGTTCAACTATTACGGGATTATTCTGTTGGAATAATCCATTGAGTTGATTTCGTCAATTATTGCTGGTATGACTTTTGTAGTG
>DUZK01000235.1 GCA_013349495.1 Deltaproteobacteria bacterium | reverse complement strand
TGAAATTTTGAGCATATGCTCATTTGCTTGAGTTGCCAATGACCAAATGCATGCTTTCAAAGAACATTTAATGCTTCAAAATTATGGAAACTGATTGACGCTAAACCATTTTGAAATTGGCTCAATAGGTTGTAGAATTTATGAGACGCTCATTTATTTTTAGGGCTTCGGAATAGACAATTTTTTTTGGCAGACCGTATTTTGTCGACGTTTTTCTTACAATGCTCGACAGGGTTTCCTCTTTAGCCGCTATTCGGATTCTTAACTCCTCGCGAACGACATCCAGCAAAGCTTCTGCGTCATCTTTTTGCTTTTTTTCTAAGAGTAACGTGATTTCACCTTTAACGGCAGGTCGATTCTTGAGGTTCTCCAGAATTTCAGACAGATTTCCTCTTAAGAATTCTTCATGGGTTTTGGTCATTTCTCTAGATATCACACCGTATCTGTCCCCCATTATTTCAATGAGTTCCTTAAGCAGGGGCAGTATGCGGAAGGGTGATTCGTATAAAATGACGGTTCTTTCTTCCCCTTCAAGTGCTTGGATCTGGCTGCGGCGTTTCCCGTCCTTTTTGGACAAAAACCCGACAAACACAAACGAATCAGTGGCAAGCCCGGACGCGCTCAAAGCCGTAATAATCGCCGATGCACCGGGGATGGGAACAAGGACAATATCATTTGCAATGGCTTCCCGAATCAGGCGAAAACCCGGATCCGACACCGAAGGCGTTCCGGCATTGGACACCAGGGCAACGGACAAACCCCCGCGTAGCTTTTCAACAATGGATTTCGTTCTCTCAACTTCGTTATGCTCGTGGTAAGAGATCAGCCGCGTTTTAATTTGATGGCGCTCCAATAGTTTTATCGTCCACCGGGTATCTTCGGCAGCAATGAGATCCACTTGCCCGAGAACAGCCAGTGCTCTCAGGGTAATATCTTCCAAATTGCCGATGGGGGTGGCGACAATATAGAGCATTCCAGGTGTTGAATCGTATCGTTTATCAGCCATATGCGAGTTCAAAAGCGTTCTTAATGACATCAATCGTTGATGTCGTATTTTCAAAATTCATCGTGACCGTGACGACATCAAACCGTGCCTTGGCATGAATTTGACGGGTGGATTTAAGATAAGATAGCGCGACCATGGAAATTTTTCGTTGTTTTTTTTGGGTGACGGCCCATTTGGGATTACCGTAGGTTTTTGATTTGCGGGCCTTTACTTCAACAAAAGCGATGGTGTCTCGATCTTTTGCAATAATATCGATTTCTCCCAGCCGGTTGCGGTAGTTTGTCTCCAGAATTTCATATCCCTGCTTTTTCAGATGCGTGACCGCGTCTGTTTCACTTCTCTTCCCGAACAACTGATTCAGATTCGGCATGGGCGACTCAAATGTATTGAATATTTTCTATTGAAAATTAAATAGTTGAGGAATACGACCCAAAATCTTAAATTCTCTAATTTTATTTCTTCGATTCCTTTTGGCCGAATAATGGATCGCTATTCAAGTATTCCTTAACACCTCGGAATGTGCGCCGATGAATATGGCAGTGCCCGAATTTTCGAATGGCTGCCTTATGTGTTTTTGTCGGATAGCCTTTATGTTTTGAGAATCCGAATTGGGGGTAGTCCAAGTGGTAGCGTTCCATTATACGATCTCGAGTTACCTTGGCAATGATGGACGCTGCCGCAATGGAAACGCTGAGCGCATCACCTTTGGGAATCGGTTGCTGCGGGATTCGACAGGAAATCCGATGAATGCCGTCTATGAGCAGAAAATCGGGTTTGGGGTCGAGATTTTCGATGGCCATTCTCATGGATAACAGAGATGCCTGTAAGATATTGATGCGATCGATCTCCAAGGCATCTACGATCCCGGTGCCGATGGAAATCGCCCCATCGTATATTTTTTCATAAAGCACAGCACGGATTTTTGGGCTGAGTTTTTTCGAATCCGTGATGTCTGCCTTGTGAAAGGAATCGGGCAGTATTACGGCCGAAGATACCACAGGGCCGGCCAAAGGACCCCGACCGACCTCATCGATACCCGCGATGGATGAATATCCTTTTTGTCGTGCCGCGTTCTCAAATTTCCACAGGTCCGGTTCCATGAATGACCGTGGTGACAAATTAGTCGATTCGTCGCTCTTTGATTCTGGCTGCTTTTCCCCTCAGTTTCCTGAGGTAGTAAATTTTTGCCCGGCGGACACGGCCGCGGGTTACCACCTCGATTTTATCGATAATGGGTGAGTGAAGGGGAAAAACCCGCTCAACACCGATACCGTATGAGATTTTTCGCACGGTAAACGTGGCGTTGGTGGTGCCGCTGCGTTTGCTGATGACAACACCCTGGAAAACCTGAATCCGTTCTTTTTCACCCTCTCTAATTTTTACATGAACATTGACCGTATCGCCGGGTGAAAAATCGGGCAGGTCAAGCCGCATCATTTCTCTTTCAAGCTGTTTGATTATTTCCATTTTTTCTAACTCCCAAACATATATTTAAATCATTAAAACTATTCTATTATAAATTCTTTTCAATCTCTTCCCAGCAGTCGATCCAATATGATGGACGCAGCCGAGCGGACCGAAAGATGGTTGTAATCGGTACTTCCTTTAATGGGCTCTAACACGTAATCGGCTGAAGAAATAAATTCTTCCGACAGCCCCCATGCGGTGCCGAATGTTATAATACAGGGCGCTCCACTTTCCAGCTTCTTTCGAAAATCGTGGAATCCTATACTCCTACGATCCTTTTTTGCACTGGTCGCGACGGTTTTCGGCCGTTCGCCGCATGCGGTGCGAACTTTTTCGATCACCTCCTCGATGCTGTTTTCCACTTGAATCCGTTCAAGGGCTTCCCGGCGGTCCGGATTATATGTTGCCCCCATTCCCTGCACCCAATGGGAAACGATTCGTCCCACCAGTGACCGCTGATCCGAAAGCGGTGTGATCACGTAAAATTTCTTGACGCCATACGTCCGGACGGCTCTCGATATATCATGCAAATCCAGATTCGTCACGGCGGCGGTTATGACATCACCGGCCTTGTTCATCACCGGATAATGCATCAGTGCCACGTATAGATTGGCCGCGGATGATCTTTTCAATATCGAGACACCATTTTTTTAAAATGTCTACTTCCTTCTTGCTCAGTGTTCTGTCTTCGAGCAGATCCCTCCGCTTCAAGAAAGTTCGAATCAGCGACATTTCCTGTCGCCATTTTTCAATGGCCTCATGATGACCGGAAACCAATACTTCCGGAACGCCCTCCCCTTCAAATTCACGGGGTTTTGTATAGTGCGCATGTTCCAGAAGATCGTTTGAAAAAGAATCTTTTTCCGCGGAATCTTCTCCTCCGAGAGTTCCGGGGATCAGACGGGTTACCGCTTCCATGACCACCATGGCTGCAAGCTCTCCGCCGGTCAACACATAATCACCGATGGAGATCTCGAAATCGATAAAATTGTCACAGATCCGTTCGTCCACACCCTCATACCGGCCGCAAACCAGTATGAGATCACTAAATCCGGCCAGATCACGGGCCAAACCTTGATCCAAAACGCGACCCTGGGGTGTCAACAAGATCGTTTTAGCTTCAGGCCGATCTGTTTTTGCCCCCCGAATAGCCGCTGCCAACGGCTCGGGTTTCATCACCATGCCGGGCCCGCCTCCGTAAGGCGTGTCATCGGTGACCCGGTGCCGGCCCTCTGCAAAATCTCTTATGTTTAAAACTTCCGCAACGATCCTGTTGTTTAATATCGCCCTGCGGATAATCCCGTGTTCCCAGAAGGCTTGAAACAGGTCCGGGAAAATCGTCAGGACTGTAAACCTCATTCCAAACCCTCAGGCAGATCTACCAGCATCTTCTTCTGCTCGAGATCGATTTCAATTACCACCGATTCCAGCGCCGGAATCAGTGTTTCTTTATTATCCTCATTCCTGACGATATAGACATCGTTGCTTCCCGTGGGAAGGATCGATGTTATCTTTCCTATATAATCGCCGTCACCCCGGTAAACGGATAGCCCGATGAGGTCCGTCCAGTAACAGGTTCCCGGTTCCGGTTCGGAAAGCTCTTTTTTAAGGATGAAAAGCTTTGAACCGATCAACCCTTCCGCATCGCTCCGGGTGTCTATTCCCTTAAAAGATAAAAGAACACCCCGTTTGTGAGGCCGGGCCCAATGAATACTTAAAGATCGCCTGCGGCTATTCTTGTCTTCAAGCAGAATAGAGCTGTCCGGCTTGAAAATGGATGGAGATTCAGCATAGGAATAGACCTTGACGGCACCCTTTATGCCATGGGCGCCCACGATCTTTCCGATTGAGAGAATCCCTTCTTTTTCCACGGGATCATTCAATGATCTCCAGAACCGTGCGTTTTTTTACTTTTGCTGATGCAGCACTAAGTATGGTACGCATGGCTCTGGCGGTACGGCCCTGCTTTCCGATTACTTTCCCTAGATCCTCTTTTGCTACCTTAAGCTCGAGGACAGAGGTTTGGTTACCCTCAATCTCTGCGACCGATACCTGATCCGGATGATCAACGAGTGCTTGGGCAATGTACTTGATCAGCTCTTTCATCGCTCCATCTCCTTTGTTAGCGGTTGAGAATTAAGGGAATAAGACAATAATGCAGGATTCGTTATATACCTTGTTTTTTTAACAGGGTTTTAACTGTACCAGTAGGGATTGCTCCCTGATCCATCCAATATTTGACGCGCTCATCTTTCAGGTTGACTTCAGCCGGATCCATTAAAGGATTATACGTCCCGACCACCTCCAAGAATTTGCCGTCTCTCGAGCTCTCGCTGTCTGCTACCACGATTCGGTAGAACGGCCGTTTTTTAGCTCCATGTCTGGCCAATCTGATTTTCACTGACATCTCAATTCTCCTTTAGAAGGGCATCATGCTGCGGCTGAGTCCCCGCATGCCCCCTTTATTCAATTTTCTCATCATCTTCAGAACTTGTGTATAGTTTTTTAACAGTTTGTTGACATCCTGCACGCTGGTGCCGCTGCCGTTGGCAATCCTTTTTCGACGGCTGCCGTTAATGACCGCGTGTTGGCGGCGTTCATGCGGCGTCATGGAATTAATGATCGCTTCAATACGGACCAGCTCTTGCTCATCTACTTGCATGTTCTTCATTTGCTTGATTTTTCCGATACCGGGAATCATGCCCATCAGATCCGAAAGCGATCCCATCTTTCGGAGCTGAACCATCTGATCGCGAAAATCATCCAAGGTAAAGAGATTCTTTTTTAATTTTTGCTCAAGTTCGGCCGCCTTTTTTTCATCCACTACCGCTTGAGCCTTTTCGATCATGGTCAGGACATCCCCCATACCGAGAATTCTTGAGGACATCCGGTCCGGATGAAACGGCTCCAGATCGGTCAGCTTTTCACCGACGCCGATAAATTTGATCGGCTTGCCGGTGATGGATCTAATGGAGATGGCCGCCCCGCCCCGGGCATCACCGTCCATTTTTGTCAAAACCACACCGCCGATATCCAGTGCTTGATCAAAGGAGCCGGCGATGTTGACTGCATCCTGGCCGGTCATGGCATCGGCAACCAGCAGAACGTCCGAGGGCCGTATGGCCTCCCGAATCCGCTTGAGCTCGTTCATCAATTCTTCATCGATATGCAGGCGTCCGGCCGTATCGAGAAGCATTACATCGCATCCCGCCTGGTGCGCCGCATTTTTCGCCTCCTGGGAGATCTGAACCGGATCCATGTTTCCATCTGACGGAAACACCGGAATGGAAAGCTGATCTCCCAGTTTTTTGAGCTGATCGATGGCTGCCGGTCGGTAAACGTCTGCAGGTACCAGGTAAGGTTTTCGCCCTTTTTTCCTTAAGAAGTGAGCAAGCTTACCTGCGGTGGTTGTTTTTCCAGAGCCCTGCAATCCCACCAGCATGACTGAAACCGGTTGGGGTCCCGAAAGGTCCAAGTCTTGGAAACGGGAACCCATTAGCTCGGTTAATTCTTCATTGACGATCTTTATAACCTGCTGTCCCGGGGTAAGACTGCCCAAAACTTCCTGACCCAGGGCACGCGTCTTTATACCGGAAAGAAATGTTTTGACAACCTTATAATGGACGTCCGCCTCAAGAAGCGCCATCCGCACTTCTTTTAACCCGTCTTCAATATTTTTTTCTGTAAGCTTACCGTGTCCTTTGAGCTTTTTAAAGACTAAATTCAGGCGGTCGCTCAAATTGTCAAACATGTTTAACCTCTATCTGCGTTACTAAACCCTTGAAATTACTATCTACATGGTGATATGTCAAGGAAATTAAATTTGACGTATGCTTCATGACACGAAACTTGCGCGCCTTGATAGGGCACATCTTATCGCACACGATTGAAAGATGCAAAAAACTTCAAAACCAGACATCAAAAATCTGACCAAAGAGCGGCT
>DUZK01000234.1 GCA_013349495.1 Deltaproteobacteria bacterium | reverse complement strand
GCGTTGCAAAACCCCTACTTGCCCTATCCGGTTCGGATCGACGAGATCATCATTGAAACCGAAGACAAAAACCTGAAGACGTTCAAACTGGTTTTTTTAAACCCGGAAGACCAGGAAAAATTCAAATATCGTTCCGGCCAGTTTGCCGAGCTTTCCGTTGCCGGAAAAGGAGAGATTCCCATCGGCATCGCATCTTCTCCGACTGAAAAAGGGTATTTGAAATTTACCGTAAACAGGGTGGGACGGGTCTCCTCTTCCCTCCATGCCATGAAAGCGGGAGACATCATGGGGGTACGGGGCCCTTTGGGAAACTGGTTTCCCTGGGAGAAGATGGCAGGGAAAAATGTGGTGATCATCGGTGGCGGGTTTGCCTTTACCACCCTTCGTTCATCCATCGTATACATGCTGGATCCGGCCAATCGGCCAAAATTTAAAGATATTCATGTGGTATACGGCGCCAGAACGCCGGGAATGCTCCTTTACCGGGACGAGCTGGCAGCATGGGAACAGCGGGATGACATCAACGTTCACATCACCGTGGATGCAACAGATGACCCGGACTGGAAATACAATACAGGTTTTGTTCCCACCATTACAGAGCAGAAAGCCCCCCCCGGTAATGCTGAAACCTATGCCGTTGTATGCGGACCCCCCATAATGATTAAATTTACCCAGCCGGTGCTGGATAACCTCGGATATGATGCGGATCATATTATCATGTCCTTTGAAAATCGTATGAAATGCGGCATCGGCATGTGCGGGCGATGCAACATCGGAAAAGAGTTCGTCTGCTTGGACGGGCCGTTATTTACGCTGGCGCAGCTGGATCGAATGCCAAAGGAATATTAAAAAGGAATTTGAAGACACAATCAGATTTTTCAGGGGGGACATTTTCATATTGACATTAAAATAGGGATCATATAAGAGGATGTCTTTACGATGAGGCAATCCAGGCTGTAAGCCTTTAAATCTATTTATTAATCATAAGGAGGGTTTGTTAAATGCCAAATGTTGATTTTGGAGGTAAGACATTTACCATAGACGAAGACGGATTCATCGACACCTTTGAAAGTTGGTGTCCGGAATGGGTTCAGCATGTTAAAAAAGAGGAAGGAATCGATGAGCTTTCCGAGGAGCACTGGAAAGTCATTGACGTGCTTCAAGATTACTACAAAAAGAATGGAATCGCTCCGATGGTTAGAGTGCTTTCCAAGGTGACCGGATTCAAACTGAAACACATTTATGAGCTGTTTCCGTCAGGCCCCGGCAAGGGAGCATGCAAGATGGCAGGTCTTCCGAAACCGACCGGCTGTGTCTAATTGAGTGAACCTTTATTTTGAGTTTAAAAAAGGCCCTGTTTAAATCGCAGGGCCTTTTTTTATGGGAAGAGAGGACATGATACTGACCGTAAAAACAACGGCGCAGACAGAATTGGTCGACATCACCGCAGAGGTTCAAAAGGTCGTTAGAACCTCGGATGTTGGAGACGGTCTGTGCATGGTGTATGTTCCTCACACCACCGCTGCTGTTACCATTAATGAGAGTGCCGATCCGAGTGTAAAAGCAGACATCTTGATGGTGCTCAATAAAATAATACCCTGGGATGCGGGATATCGTCACCTGGAGGGCAATTCAGCGGCACATGTCAAGTCGTCACTGGTGGGTGCTTCAGAGCTGATCGCCATTGAAAAAGGCGGCCTGGTGCTTGGCACCTGGCAGGGCATATTCTTCTGTGAATTCGATGGTCCGAGAACCCGGAAAGTGCATGTTAAAGTTTTGCATTTGCCGTCTTAGGAGGAATTCATGCCGCCCATGGATGATACGGATCGGAAAATTCTGAACCGAATTCAATCGAATTTTCCCATTACCCCCCGCCCTTATCTCACCATAGCCGAAGAGTTGGGTCTTGAGGAATCAGAGGTCATTCATCGGCTGCAGCAACTCAAGGAAAAAGGTATTATCCGGAGGATCGGCGGAAATTTTTTCCCCGAAAAACTCGGGTTTGTATCCACATTGTGTGCCGCCAAGGTCCCGGAAGATAAAATCGAAGCGTTTGCCGAGGCTGTAAACCGCTACCCGGGGGTCACCCACAATTATCAGCGAGAAAATTCCTTTAATATATGGTTTACTTTTATTGCTCCCTCGATGGAGGAAATTGAGGAGAAACTCGAAGAGATTTCAAGGAATACCGATGTTGAGGATATAATCAACCTTCCTGCAACGAAAGTATTTAAGATAAAGGCGCATTTTGATCTATAATGAATTGAAACTCGAAATTCGAAACTTGAAACTTGGGTTAACATTTTTTTCTAAGGATCGGACCTCCATAAAACCATACACCGCAACCGAAAATACGAATATGGACCGTATGGTCTGTTTTCCAGAATCAAGCATCCAGTTTCAAGTTTCCAGTATCTTACCATGAACGACTTGCGAATTGCTGTTGCCATCACTCGCGCTGCGGTCGGAAGGGTGAAAGATAATTTAGATCGCGTTCGCCAGTGGACTAAAGCGGCCAAATCACAGGGGGCGGCGTTGATCTGTTTCCCCGAGATGAGCGTAACCGGATATTTTAACCACAACGAGATCCGAAGGGTGGCGGAACCGGTGCCGGGAGCCATCAGCCGGAATCTTCTTGAAATTGCGGTCGAAGAGAATGTCGTTGTTTTGGCCGGCATGGCGGAACGTTCGGCATCCGACAATATCTATGCCAGCCATTTGGTGGTCAATCCGGATGGAAATGTGGGGATCTATCGAAAACTGCATATTGCGCCCCCTGAAAAGAAGTACTTAACTGCCGGGTCGGACATTCCTTTATTCAAAATTTCGGGATATACATTCGGTATACAGCTCTGTTACGATGCACACTTTCCTGAGTTGACCACCCAAATGGCCGTAAAAGGCGCGGATGTCATTTTTCTTCCCCACGCGTCACCCAGGGGAAATTCAGAAGATAAATTCAAGTCCTGGATGAGGCATCTGCCGGCAAGGGCTTTTGACAACGGCCTTTATATCGTTGCCTGCAATCAGACCGGTGAAAATGAAAGAGGGCTTTCATTTCCGGGGATAGCGCTGGTGATCAATCCTTCCGGTGATGTATTGAAAAAAGAAATCAACGGGGATGAAACGATTATCATTGCCGATCTGAAACAGGATGCGCTTGAACAGGTGAGGCATCACGACATGCGCTACTTCCTTCCTCATCGGAGGCCGGATATCTATGGATAAAAAATACCTCGGCCATATCCAGATACCCCTTAAGCGGGTACATTTGGAACTGACCAATGCTTGTGAATTCAACTGCCGGTTTTGTCCAAAGGCTGAGATGACGCGCACTTACGGGTATATGGACACGGACCTGGCAAAAAGGGCCATCACCGAGATCGGAGAAAAAGAAGTTTGCGAAAAGATCACCTTCCATGTCATGGGAGAACCCACGCTTCATCGAAACTTATTTGAGATACTGGATCATGCACGGAAAGAGCACGTTAATGTAGGACTTACCACAAACGGCGCAAGCCTCGGTAGAAATATCGGAAAGCGGCTTATCGATTATGATTTGTCTCAGCTCGACGTTTCCATCCAGACGCCGGATGAAGCCTCGTTCAAATTAAGAGAAGCCGGCTCCCTCGGTTTTGAAGAGTATATCGGCGGTATCCTCAAATTCTTCTCTGAGTATAAGAATAGGGGGTACAATACGATCATAAAATTCCGATTCATGAACACACGGTTTCAGAAAAAGGGATTGGAAAAAAAGCGAGGTCCCGTCAGGCTCATTTCTTCTACCGAACAACTCCGAAAGATGTTCTGCCACTGGGCGGATCGCATTTACGATATTCTGGGGGTAGAAGATGAGAAGCGGGTATCGGCTTTCCGAAAGATCAACAAACTGGTTTCCTTCAAATGGAATGTTGTGGAAATCTATCCCAACGTGTTCTTTGAAACCTATGTACTGAGTGAATGGGGAAATGCCTTTGATCCCGTAGATATTCGAGAGGCATGGGGCGGATACTGTTTCGGCATGCGGGATCATTTCAGCATTCTCCACAACGGTGATGTGATCCTATGCTGCATCGATTACGACGGGCGGACCGTTATCGGGAATATCAACGATGCCTCTTTGGAGGAAATTCTCAGTTCAGATCAGTTTGGGGAAATCATGAAAGGATTCAAGCGGTTTCAACTGGTTCATCCCCATTGCAAGCAATGCCTGGGAAGTCAATCATTCACATCCTGGCTCGTCAAGCCGATTGCATCGGTCATCGGTTTGAAATTGCTGCGACCCTTCTTCTACACCCACACCAAGATTTACGAATAATAGTCTTACCTGGTTATCCACTATTCTCCAGTCAACTTTCGTGTTGGCTTCTGAAGTAGAAATGGTCATTGTTGTGTTATTCAGTGTTCAGGTGTCAGGTGTCAGTGTTCAGCTTTCAAGTACTGGCACTCCCTGACACCTGACACCTGAAACCTTTACGTTGTTTCAGGAATATTTCATACATCCGAATAAATGGTTACTTGAGTAAACTGCATAACCAGGTAATCTTATTTACCGTAATCATAAACTCCTTTGCCCGTTTTTCGTCCGAGATGGCCGGCCTTGACGAGTTTAATAAGGAGCGGGCACGGTCTATACTTATCCCCGAGTTCCCGGTACAATGTCTGCATGCAGGCAAGCAGTATGTCCAGACCAAAGGCATCCGCCGCCGCCAGCGGCCCCAATGGAAATCCCAGCCCCTTGGTACAGCTCCTGTCTATTTCTTCAGCACCGGCGAGCCCGGTTTCAAGGACGAAAAAGGCTTCGTTGACCAAGGGGAGGTATAACCGGTTAATGACAAATCCGGGAGAGTCGGCCACGGTGACCGTTTCTTTCCCGCAAGTTTCTAAAAAATCGAGTACCGCGGCATGGGTCGTATCAGAGGTGTCCGGCCCTCGAACCACCTCAACAAGGGGTGTCAGGGCCGCCGGGATCAGAAAATGGGTGCCGATACATTTGTCAGGCCGTTTCGTTGCGCCCGAGATTTCAGCAATCCACAGGGTGGAGGTATTCGAAGCAAAAATTGTCTCAGGAGGGCTTGCCTCGTCCATCTCTTTAAACAAAGCTTTCTTTAATTCGATATCTTCGAAAACAGCCTCAATGACCAGATCCGACACTCTTACGGCTTCCTCCAAGTGCGTGGCGGTCGTGATGCGGGACAAAATCTGATCATGCGTCTCCGGATCGATCTTGCCCTTTTTCATCCGGTTGTTCAGAAAAGATCTGATATTTTCGAACCCCTTTTCTGCCAGCTGC
This sequence comes from Deltaproteobacteria bacterium, assembly GCA_013349495.1. GTDB lineage: Bacteria > Desulfobacterota > Desulfobacteria > Desulfobacterales > SURF-15 > DUZK01. Next base: position 1,219 of record DUZK01000234.1, on the reverse strand, counting down.
GAAGAAACTTCCACCATGGCGGTTTCATATCCGCCTTCCGCGCAGACAATGCCGATCTGGCTGCCCATGGTCCCCATGCCGATGACGGCTACCCGTTTTATCGCCATTTTCCGGTCCTTTCACGTGTGCGTTTGAAATTAAGAATCCGCCTACACGCTGAGATTCAAAATTCGATGCGCATTTTTGTAAAACACTTTCTCAACGACTTCCGGCTTATACCCTTGGCCTTCAAATTCATCCAGCCAGCGTTGAGGAGAAATTTCAGGATAATCGGACGCAAACATGAATTTGTCCTGCAACCGGCCATTGATCTCTTTCTTGAGGTTTTCCGGAAAGTATTTGGGCGCCCAGCCTGAAAGATCATTAAAGACATTGGCTTTGTGGAGCAGGACGGCAATCTGCTCATCGATCCACGGCCAGGCCGGATGGATCATGATAATGGTCAGTTCCGGAAAGTCGGCCGCCACATCGTCAATATAGGGAATGGGCCGGGTATATTTAAGGCGGTAGCCATGGCCACCGGGCATGCCTGCACCGAGTCCCGTGGTTCCTGTGTGGAATGAGACGGGAACCTTCAGTTCAACACATGTTTCATATAGGGGATAGAATCGCCTTTCATTGGGGAAAAAACCTTGGGCCGACTGTTGAAATTTCAGACCGTTTAGTCCCAGATCCCTGACGCACCTCTCCAGCTCTTTCACAGCCCAGCGTCCCTTCCACGGATCGATCATGGCCCATCCTCCGATGAAAACATCCGGAAACTTCTTGATTAACGTTGCGATTTCGTCGTTGGTCCCCTCCGTCTCATAACCGCTTTCCGCCTGGGCGTCCCAGCCAATCAGAAGGGCCTTTATATCAAGATCCCTGAACTCCTGCGCCATCTCTTCATCAGTACTTAGCTTCGGTTTTATGCGGTAGTACTTAGGAAGAAAGTCGGCCACCTCCTTTCCCCAACGCCTTTCGTACTTAAACGGTTCCGTACTGGGGTGAACATGTACATCGATGGCTCTCATGTTTCTTCCTCCTATCTTTAAATTAAAATGGAAAACTCCCCGGCACATCGGGATTAATATTCATACCCCGGATGTTTTGCGAGCAAAGGCTCGGTCACCCCGTCCAATCCTGCCAGGGCCAGGGTGGTTAACAGAACATGCTGTGGGCAGAGATAAGCATCGGTGGGGTCGAACCACTCTTTTAGAGAATGGATCTTATCCGCTTT
>DUZK01000233.1 GCA_013349495.1 Deltaproteobacteria bacterium | reverse complement strand
TCTTCAGCATAATCGAGGGAGAGAACGATAAGATCCGGATTTACCTTAAGCCCCTCCTCGATCTGTTTCAGTAAAATGTCTCTGGTCTCCGGTTGCACACGAACATAACCTGCCTTGCTGTCATCATAAAAGCTGTAAAGATCTTCTGCTAAAACAAAGTCAATATACCGGGCGATATCAGGCAGAATCGGAAACCCCCTGTTTACTGCGATATATTTGTCCGGGTATTCTTTTCGAATCCGCTTTGTTATTTCCACAAGTGCTGCTCGCGTTCCCTTATATTTGTTTTCCCCGTCTCCGCGTATCAGATCAAGAGATGAATCAAACGTATCCAGAAAAATCCCGTCAAATCCACGCTCGAAGACAGACGCTATCACATATTTAAAAAGGAGCGCCTGCCAGGCTTCATCCCTTACATCGACTATCCATGAATCCCAAAATTCATTTTTTTTAATTAAAAACGGTTTCCCCTCGGCCCGATGCCACAAAGGGGCACTTTTCTCAAGTTCACCCACACTGGCATAGCCCAGGAAGATCGGCCTGCCGTTTTTTCCTTCAATAAGCGGAGGGTGATTGATGCCGTTAAATACGGCAAGATCAAACCGGGAATAAATATCCGGTCCGAATCGATTCCCGTAGTAGCAGAGCCAATTCTTTATATTCGGTTTTTCCGCGCGCACAATGATCGGCCGTCCCAGCCAGAAGGCCAGAATCGAGATGAAAAGGACGATGATGATACCGATACCGATAAGCTTTCCCATAAATCTCCCATATGCAATGTTAATCTAAGAAATCCACGTCCTATGGGCGTAGGCAGAGCGGATCGGCTTTACCTAGAATAATCGGACAAGTGCCTAAAGTGAGCTAAAATTTCAAGTGCCTAAAGTTAATGTGTCGCTTCGCTCCGGCCCATATGAATCAGGCAGAAATCATTAACTTTAGTTCACTTTAGCTCACTTTAAACTTTAGTCACTTTTTGTTGGTAAATGATTTCACCCGCTTTCAACGTGATCATCAAAGTCATGCCCGCTGAGCATGGATTATTTACATTAGAATATGAATTTGCTTGAAACCCGCAGTGTTCCTGTTTTACCTCCTGCTGCGGTTCCCGCTTCGGTACTGTATTCGTAGCTGATATCGCTTTCGATTCGATTTCCCAGCCGCAATCGAATACCCGGGAGAACATACCAAGAATTGATGCTTCGTTCAACATCCCATCTCCGGCCGCCGGAAAGTACGATTGCCCAGTTCGTACAAGGCCAATATTCGAAATTACCTGAAAGAGAATGAACCACTTCCGTCGGGATCATATCGATGGGTGTGAAATTTTCATCCTCATAGTTGAAATGCGAATAATAAATTGCGTAACTGAGGGATAGGTCAGGCTGCGACCATAGGCGCTTGGTTATGATTCCGGTAAAGCTGCTTTTTTTTCCATAATCCCTGTCATCACTGATAAAATAATCCCACCGTTCTCCTCCCAGGAAGATCCCCCATGTCTGATCGACACTCCAGTCGAACGATGCGTTCCAGAGGTTGTAGGTTCCGTCAAAATTGGCGGCGTCAACCGGGTCGAACCAGGGGCGACTCCAAACATATGACGTACGGATAAACGCATTGACCCATGGTGAATAACCGGCTCCAGCAAAAAAGGATGTACCGTCGCCCATGCCGTCATATCCACCGACTCCCACGCTTCCCTCCCACTTGGAATTCAATTGGTGATGGAGAATCAAATGGGCATCGTTAACGATTTGATGGATCCCATCGATTCCGGTATCCGTTGATCGATCGATTTCGATTCGGCTGTAGTTCAAATCGATTCTTGATTGATCTGTAATGTGCCGACTATACCGAACCGGTATGGTCTGAACGCGGGCATCACCGGATTCCTGGACATTCAAACTGTATCCGGTCTGAAGATTGGGCCGATGCTCTTTTAAAATTTCATGAACTCCCCGCAGGGCCGATCTGTTTTCAGTATCCAGTTCCAACACCCGTGAGAAATAGTTAAGGGCATCCGCCCAATGTCCCACATCCTGGCGGATATAGGCGTAATCGGACAATATTCCCACATCGTTGCGGTTCTGGCTGAGTATGCCCTCATATATCGGAAAGGTCCATCTGTGCCGGTGAAGTTCCTGATAGACTCGCGCCTGGATCCGTTGTCCTCTCAGGTTTGAAGGATTTTTTCGTTTGAGTTTCTCCAATTCCGAATTCGCCTGTTCGTAGTGTGAGAAATTGACCAGTGTTTCAATATAATCTTCCCATATTTCTTCATCATCCGGATAGCGCTGCCGAAGTTGCTCATAGAGGTGAATCGATTTTTTATAAAGCCCTTTTCGGCTGTAGATTCTGGCGGTGATGAGGTCGATCTGGCGGATGTCCGCAGCAGAAAGGGTTGGAACTTCATGCGGTTTCGCATCAGCAGCATCCGGGGCTTTTGGGGCTGCCGTTTCTTTGGGGAAAGCGGTTTCCATCGGCGGTTTTTTTACGCCTTGTTTGTCGATATAGAGATTGACCGCCAGTCGATAGGGGTTGCTGAGAGGGATCACCACGTGTTTTTTAAAGTGCTCCGGTAATCCGATGGATACGTATATACTGTTTTTGTTCGTATCGAGGCGGACCCAGGAATCGAATGTTTTATATTTACGGTACGGTTTGAGATCCGTTCCGGTATTCATCAATTTGAACCGTATCTCCTGATTTATTATTTTCAGTCTTGTGTATCGATATTTCTTGGAAAATTGAAAAACCACGGACCCGTATGCTTCATGCAGCCCGGCTCTGATCTCCACCAGCCGTATGGGCGTATTCATATGAAGATCCTGATTCGCCCTTGAGGATTCCATGGATGTCTTTTGGTCCGGGGTCCCGGGATTTATTTGAGATAGGGAGTTCGTGTTTGCCGAAGAAAAAAGAAATAGGACGGAAATTAAAATAAAGAGAACATGAGCAAGCTTTTTTCTTAACCGTTTCAAGTATGCCATTAGAACGATGTCAGCCTGGATTCTGTTGACACGGTTTTCCTCTTACTCGATTTACTTTTTCAATCCGCTTTTATCATGACTTTCACCAAATCATTACAGACTTTCTGCGCCAGCCGGTTCAATGAATCTTCACACAGCCAGAAACAACCTCCGGCGGAGGACTTACTGCCTGCCCAGAGAATCCTGTCGTTTTTGACGTCCAGCATTCGGATGTTAATTCCCACCACCGGATCTTCATCCAAGCCTCTTTTGTATCGGAACTCGGTAACCGAACCGAAAATGACGGTATCCACCCCCAGCGATTTTCCCACGTTCAATGCGACAGCCTTTTCCAACACCTCGTCCAGATCGGTTTCCTTTCCTTTGAACTTTTCCAACATCTCTGTCTGTTCCATAATCTGAAAATCGGTAGTGGCATAGATCTCTGTGGAGAGGAGGTCGCTTACGATACGCCCGGCATTGGGATGTGATGTCAGGTTTACAAGATGAAGAATCGCAACCCACCTGGCTTTAGAGTGGATCTCCTTTCCTTTTACATAATCCTGCTGGTAAGAACAGGAAACTGAAGCCAGAAAAACCAACAGGATGATTACGCATCTTGAACCTTTCATCTTTTGTTCTCCTTTATCGTGAGTGTCAAAGATACGGCACCGGACTCAATTCATCGATGCATACTCTCAGTGAATAAACCACCGTAGTCAGGGCACAATTCTAACTTTCACTACAATATACATATATTGTGTGTCAATATGTATTTCCCACAATATGTTGGGTTTAACTGGTTATCCACTAACCTCAAGTCAACATTCATGATGGTTTCTGAAATAGAAATGGTCGTTGTTTTGGGTTTCAGTGTTCAGTTCTTAAGCACGGATGCTTCCTGCCTGCCCGCCGTAGCCAGGAGGGCGAAGGCGGGACACCTGACACCCGGAACCTTGACCTTGCATCAAGATATATTTCATACACCCGAATAAAAGGTTACTTGAGAAAACTGCATAACCAGGTTGGGTAATTTTACAAAAGGGAGGATTTAACTTCGAGGGCGGATCGGAATGGGGGGAGGGGGGAAATACCGCTGTTGTCAGGAGAGCCCGATGCTCCAGTTCCAAAGACCGGGCCTCTTTTTGAGCTTGATCTTTCCTGGAACCGGTTCATTAAGATGAATAAATAAACCGTAGCCTGCTTTTTCGAGTTTCCTCTTTTGACCCTTCAGATCGATCATCCAGTTCGGGTAAATCCAGTAATTGGATTCATATTTCGTCACCCAGGCCTGCTCACCTCTGGGGCTTATGAACGGGGTATCGGTTTCCATTTGTTCGTTGAGGGTTCTGGCAATGCACAGGGGCCAATTCCCTGATATAACAATACCCAATGGCAGAGGGCTTTGTTTGGGTAGATCCATGATATCAGATGCCCCCAGTTCCGGACTGACGATGACCCCGTTAAAACCTAAAGCGGCCAGTTTCGAAACGGTTAATGCATTGCCGGCATTACAAAAGGGTCCTGCCCAAAGGGTTACATTTTTCGGGTTCTTAAAAAATGCGATTTGCCACGGGGCATTCAAAACAAAATTCTGCGGGTATTTTTTGCTGATCGCGTTTATGCGCGATTTCCAGTTGTCCTCTTCATCCGGCCAGATCACAGGCGGCAGCCACCACCATATATCGTAATGATTTGTTTTCATTGAGGAAGGGCTCATCTTATCGGAAAGCCAAATCCCGGTTTGTTTCGCTTGAGCCTTTTTTGGGGGTATCCGGTGCACGTTAATTTCAATGATGGGATGTTGTCGTATATTTTTTACAGGAATCCGGATTTGAAAATTCTTATTGAGGATTTTGTCGGATATGTTCTTTTCCAGTACCTCCTTTTCGAGTCTTAAAATCACTTCTTTAAGGGTTTTCTCGCGCCGGTCCACGAGAAAAACCGGAGTCCCTTTTGGGGGGACGGTTTTGGTCTTAAGGTTTGTATTGTATTTTCCTCTTTTGGGAATATGTCGTTGGATCTTAAATATGGCGTGCCATTCTTCATCTTCATAACCGATTCTAAGGACATCGCCATGAAATAAATCTTCCCTGGGAACCAAATACGGTTTCTTGACACCTCCTTGTATGTTTCCGATGAGGAGTCCTGACGCTGTTTGACCGTCTTTGGGAATAGGATTTTGAGGCCGTTGGGGTAAAAACAGATAATGGGTTCGTTCCCTGCCCAATGACCGATCCAGAAGTCCCATGGCTTCCTTTTTCGCCTTTGGGTCGGATCCGTGGTCTCTCAATGTTTTGTATGCTGAAACGGTATAATAAACATAGTGAGGCCCTTTTTTTCGGCCTTCAATTTTCCAGGTTTGAATCTGTGGTATTTTCAGCAGCACCTTTGCCAGCACATCCAGACTTAGATCCTGGCAGGAAAAGCCCCGAAACCGATGATCGTTTTGACTGTATACGCGCCTGCAAGGCTGCACACAACGGCCCCGAAGCCCGCTTTTTCCGCCCAGGTAACTGCTCCAGTAGCATCTGCCGGAAATTCCATAACACAGCGCTCCATGGACGAATATTTCCAATTTCAATCCATCCGGACACGCACCGGCCATTTTTTTGACTTCGTCAATGCTCAACTCCCTTGGGATTACAACGCCGTTGACGTTAAGAGATTTTGGCAAAAGATCGAGTGCAGCAGGGAAACTTACATTGGCGAGGGTTGATAAAATCAATTCACCCTTGAAACCGATATCTCGAGCGATCTTCGCCAGAGACAAATCCTGGATGATTATCGCATCCGGATGGACGGATCGGTTCAATATATGAATCAATTTGGCTGTTTCATTGATTTCACTGTCGGTTATGAGGGTATTGACGGTGACAAATACTCTCGCTCCTCGTTTATGGGCGAGGTCGGTCAATGCGGCCAATTGCTCGAAGGTAAAGTTCTGAGCGGCCATGCGGGCTGAAAACCGTTTGAGACCGCAGTAGACGGCATCGGCTCCGGCAGCCAGCGCAGCCAGAAAGGAATCTTTATTTCCGGCGGGCGCCAGAATAGCGGGCGGTTTTACATGGGTCGGTGTCATGGCCGTATCGAATCTCCTCCACTGTCTATCTTCTAAACGAATCCTTATAAAAAATAAAGCGAATCTATTGTCCGCCATGATATTTACTACTTGACAAATATTTTTTAAATATTTAATATTAATGGAAATAATTGCAATTCACCGCCGGCATGCATCCCGACAGCCGGTTTTAGAAATGAATCTTTCGTTTCCACTTCCGGTCTGGTTTTGGGCATAACGGTTGTATCCGTGTTGCGGACATGCGGCTGAACCGAAATAGCGAGCCCTTTGGAATTCCGCGAAGCGGACCACCGACAGTAAGGATGTCGTAATGAAACTAGGCGAGGTGTTGGTCAAGGCCAATAAGCTCACCCCGGAACAGTTGAACTTGGCACTGGCCGCGCAGCAGAAATCAAAGGAGTATTATCTCGGAGAGATTCTGGTTCAGCAGGGTCTTTCAACCGAGGAGGATATCGCAACCGCCCTGGCCGAACTGGCCGGCGTCTCCCGCGTGAATTTGGAGACGCATCCCATCGACCCCGCTGCCGCCGCCCTGAT
>DUZK01000232.1 GCA_013349495.1 Deltaproteobacteria bacterium | reverse complement strand
GACTCCATAACTTTAGGCACTTTAGCTCACTTTAGGCACTTCTAACTTGTCGGGTTTTCAAAAGAGAAGCCCCTTTCAGGGGCAAACCAAGGCCTGGTCCTATGGGCCAGGATTCTTTACTAAATTTTAGATTTCAATGATTTTTCCATCTTCTGCCGTTTCATAAGGAATGTCAGATACCTTTGACAGCATGTCGTTGCTCATATGAGTCAGTACAAGCCGTTTGGGATTAATCTCTTCCAGATGATCTACTATCGTAGCATAGGTAAGATGGTTTCTCACATTTTTGTCGTAGAAGTAGGCCTCTGCGATGAAAAGATCGGCGTCCCGTCCGACCTCGATCAGGTTGCCGGTCCACTCCGTATCCCCCGTGTAAGCGATGATACGGTCATCCACTTCAATCCGATAGGCAAAACAGGAATCGTCCGGCATTCCATGATTGACTCCAAAGGGGGTTATGCGGAGTCCGTTTAATATGGCAAGGCGCCGGTCTGTCAGTTCAACGATTGAAAGATCGAATTTCTGCTTGGTCTTGGACGAACCCGGAAAACCGGTTTCCATGGCCCTCTCGATCCATTCCTTTAATCCTTTCGGTCCTGCTATGGTAAGCGGCTGAGTTCGTTTTGAGATTAACTGTGCATCGAGGATGAAAAACGGGATCCCGCCGAAATGGTCTGCATGAAAGTGTGTGACCAGTATGAGCCGGATATCGTTTAATTCGATCCGGTTTGCCTTTAAAGCAACCATTGACGAGGCGCCGCAGTCGATCAAGAAATTCGAATGATCGGCATGGACATAAAAACAGGTGTTAAACCGTCCGCCGCTTCCGAATGCGTCACCGCTTCCGATAAATTGTATTTTCATGTCTTATACGATACGTTATTTTTTGAAATATTAAAAGTTCTGAGAATCGGTTTCTTGAAACCAATTGGTGAGTTCACGTGCCGGCTCAATGCTCTTTTCGATTTCATCCAACCATTTATATAACTCATTAAAAGGAAATGGTTTCGAAAAGGTTTTGCATCCGAGCGCATGGGCGCGAGATAGTCTTTCCTCTGTCCAGCCGCCGGAGATGAGTACCACATGCCGGATCTTACAATTCTTCTCTTTCTGGTTTTCAATAAACTCGAGCCCCGTCATGCTCGGCATATCCACATCGGAAATGATAATGTCGGCACACGCTTGTCCCTTGCTGCATAAACATTCCCGCTCCAATTGTAGCGGGCATATCCCGGGATCTGAGTAGGGGAAGACCTCGTATCCGCGTTCTTCCAGTATCTCGGCTAAGATGCTGCGGACACCCTCGTTATCGTCAAGCAAGATTACTCTGACCCTGCTGGAAGTATTCATGATATTGATTGCCTCTCTCTAGGCGGCGAAAGCCGGGTGACATCCCATACTTAAAACTTTATTCATTGTCACTGTAAATCTCAAAGTCTAAAGGGCGCGTCATTTTTTTCACCATGATTTTATAGCAATATCTGATTTTTCAGGGATCGGGACTCTCCGGCGGCAATGGTAAGGATCGCCGGTTTGCCCCGAACAGGGCACTTGGTCTCGCAGATACCGCAGCCGATGCATTTCTTTAGGTCCACAAAAGGAAGTTGAACTTCCATTTTCTTCCCGTCCGGATTTAACATGACTTCTTTTCTCAGATAGATCGCCTTGGGGGAAGTCGGGCAATGCTCCTGGCAGACGATGCAGGGTGTATTCCCGGACCAGGGAAGGCATCGCCCTCTGTCCAGATATGCAGACCCGATTTTGACGGGTGTTTCGATTTTTTCTTTTGCCGTAATTTTCTTAATGGCACCGGTAGGACAAACGCTGCCGCATAAGGTGCAGGTGTATTCACAATATCCCTGGGTCATAATCAACCGGGGGGTCCAGAATCCGGCCATGCCGGCTTCTGAAAGGGTCGGGTTGATCACGTTGGTGGGACAGACTTTCATGCATAGCCCGCACCGCTGACACAGGGTGAGAAATTCTGCTTCATTCAGTGCCCCCGGCGGTCGAATCAGGCGCGGATCGGATACTTTATGAATTTGGCCGTCCAGCTTTCCCAAAAGCGGAAACGATATTCCGCCAACCAATCCGGTAAGCACTGCCCGTCTCCCGATATTCGCACGCTTGCCGAGTTTGGGTGACCGGATGAATTTAAAAGAGAGCGCATCCTCGGGACAGATATTGAAACAGTTGAAACAGACCAGACATTCCGCTGTTTCCCAGTCCTGTCCCGGGCGAGGGCATGCCGCCCCCTGGCAATTTTGAGTGCACTTCATACATTGGGTGCATTTGTCGTCATACTTTTCGAGTTTCAAAACCGTGAAGCGGGAAGAAATTCCCAACAGGGCTCCCAGCGGGCACAGGATTCGGCACCAGAACCGGGGACGAATTCGATTCAAGAAAAGAACAACCAGAAAAAGAAGCCCGATAAACCATGCGGTTTGAAACGCCTGAAAGTCATACCCGAACACCGGGGATACGAAAACCTCCGCTCCATAGCTTAATAGATTCAAGATCTTGATGTCGCTCTGTGCCAAAAAGTCAAAGACAAACCGGATGCCGACGCCGAGCCCCGGAATGACTGCCAGCGCAACGGAACGGAAGAGAAAAGAGATCGGGTCAAGCAGGCCGGTGAGATTGAGTCCGATTGACGCGCAGACAATAAGCAATATGAACAGAAAATATTTAACCTTCTGGCTGGGCTTCTTCTCGTTGGCTTCAATCAACCGTTTCCCTTTGAGGGCCGGGCGTATCCAGGAGACGAAGTGATGCAGGGTCCCGAAGGGGCAAATGAAACCGCAAAAAACCCTTCCGAGCAAAACGGATAATATGATAATGGCAAGGGTCCACAAAAAACCCTCCATGAGAACATGCCCGGAGAGAAGGGAAGACAATCCCACCAGAGGGTTCAATTTGAAGAAAAAAGTCACCGGCCGGTCGAGTCTCAAATCCGCATCGGTGGAGAATGCGGTTGAATAATCCAGGTATATGTCCTGGGGCAGCCGGCTTTCGATGAGAAGAAACATAAATAAAAGGAAAAAGAAGGTCTGAGAAATTCTCCTCAGCCAAACCAGATGCCGCGCCTTCACACTGTCACCTTCTTCTGATTCAGTTTCTCAAAGTCATATGTGCCCAGGCCATGTTTTTGGGCCAACCGGATAAACCCGAGGCTATTGGGTTTTCGGTTGAAGATCAATGCGGCCTTGGCATCGGCTGCCACAGGGTCATCACTTAAGATCAAGGTGTTTTTAACGGCGACATCGGAAGCACTTCCTCCTGACGGCCCATTTCGTGTCATGATTCTAATGGCATCGATCATTGTTACGGTGGGCTTAAAGAACTGAGCCAGATCGACAATCGTCTGATGGATATCCTGATGCAGGGACCAGCGGCTTCCGCCCACCGATCCGATCCAGTTTTTCATTCCCAAGGTCAGCGTGGTTAATGAATGATGCTTGGCCACCGGAAGGTTGATCAATTTGTCTGCTTCGATGGTCGGAACAAATACGGGCCAGACATCCAGACGGTCTCCACGGATATTCATCCCGCGCATCAACGATTCACGGGGGTATACCAGATCCGCTCCGGTTTTTTTTGCGATCTTGCCGGCGCCCGAGATTGCGAAACAGCGCCGGGCATCGTGGATGGTATGATCCACAATGCGAACCTTTTTTGCCCCGGCATCCCGGCAAAGTTCAATCACCGTTTCCAATACTTCCGGATGGGTGGTGGCAGCGAACTGGGGTTGTCTGGCCCAGGAGATATTCGGCTTTACTACGACCACATCTCCCTTTGAGATGAACTGTTTGATACCCCCGGCTTCTTCAAACACCTTGCGGGTGAGGTCTTTTACGGCATAGCCTTCGGTTTGCCCGATGCCCTCCACAATGAATCGATTGGATTCGGCCAAGGTGGGGAGCGGCAGTTGTGCGGCTCCGGAAAGTGCGACGCCGCCGGATATGACGGCCAGTTTTTTAATGGATTCCCTGCGGGTGATGGGCCTGGTGAAATTCATTTTTGCACCTCGCTTATTTGCCTTCAGCTTAAATCAAGATATCTTTCTTCCAGCCCATTTTAATCAACTCGATCCGGTCGGAGCTGCTGTTTCCCACACCGAATTGCTTGTCCGCCGCTTCGATATGCCGCGGCGGTGGGCTGATGGGGCGATATTTCTTGAAATATTCATTCCGTTTGGCCTGGATGATCTGGGCGCCGACGGCATCGGCAGCAACCGGATCGGTGCTGACGATCAGGCCGCCATAAGGCCAGACATAGGCCTGGCTGAAGTGATGAGGTCCCACCCCGTGAAATAACGGCGTCAGCATCACCAGGATATTGAGCCTGGTTTTGTCCTTGATTTCCGGTCTGTTCCAGATATGCCCCAGCCGTTCACATGCTCTCCCGTGGTATTGCCACGGGGAGGAGACAAACATGATGTAATTTTTAATCAGGGTCCCCAGACCGGACCAGTGATGGGTACGCAGGGGCCGCACATTGATCAACGCGGTTGATGTATTAAATACGGGGTTTCCGCGGATTCCGCGATCGTCAATATCGATATTTTCTTTCCTTACCCCCGCATTGATCAAGCGCGTCCGAAGTGCTGCTTCAAGTGTCTTTGGGGTGGGCAGCGGTCCCCATACGTTGGATTTAATCCCAACGATATCATCGGGGTTGAACAGATGCTGCCATGCTGATTTTGAATCCTTCACATCCAGGATCGTCGTCATTGCCTCGTCCAGAATATTCTCTAAAATGGGGCCTTGCAGCGAGCCGCCGTCGTGGATGACATTTTTATCCCTGATTAAGATCACTCGACTTTTATCCGGCTTTTTGACCGAAGCTTGGATGATCAGCGGCAGCCCGGCAAGGCCGCCCACTGCAAAGCAGGACCCGGTTCGGATAAAGTCCCTCCGGGTGATCACGTTTTTTGAGGTACTCATGATTATTACCTTGCTCTGAACAGGTTCGCTCTAATGGATCGATGTTAAGAAATGATGAGCCGCTTCACGGGTGTCTGCTTCCAATACGATAATCAGCAATTCGCCTTTTTGCAAAGCGGCAGCCCATTTTCCGTCTTCCAGACGGGCCGTGCCGTTTGTGTCTGCATCGGGAAGATAGCTCTTATAAAAATTCCGACTGGCATCCTCGGCTGTTTTGGTATCCGGATATTTCACGATCAGCAGCCGGGCTTCATGATCGCCCCTTTGATAGCTTGCAAGTACCGCGTCGGTGTGTGGGGAGATGTTCAGAATGTTTTCGTCTGAAATATAGTAGTGATAGTTTAGAATGATGGGGTGATGCAAATACCGGATGCTTTGGGTCTGCAGACCGTCTTTCGGAAGCTTAAGCAGAAGCTCGGGTTTGTTGCCGGATTCTCTTATTTTTGATGCAACGATTCGACCCAGTTCCATAACCGCCTTTTCAGCTTCTGCAGTTTCCTCTTCCATGTATATGGAGATAAAATACCTGTGCTTCCAGAAGCTTAACCATCCCGGCCGATACCTGCCGTCCTGTCCCACCGAAACAGCATTGCCGTCTGTGTCATGGGTGAAAACACCGAAGGCGTCCCGGGGCGAACCCATGTCAAAGATATCCAAAACGATGGCCGGACCCTTCTCGATACTGTAGCGTCTGGCGAGACATTGTTTCAAATTGTAGGCCCGGTATACCTCGGCAGCACCGTTTATGTAATCGAAGATGGATCTTTCATTATATATTCGATCTTCGGCGGAGGCTGTCCAGCCGTTGATTTTTTTCGGAAGGCTTTCCTGCAATACCCTAAAGGAGTCTGCAGTGGCTGAGGAAGTCATCATAAGCGATATGAAACCGGCTATCATGCTGTAAAAATAGATCCGCCAGAGAGTAGCAGTTTTCATGCTTAATAGTATAAGGGAAATCGGGGTTGTACGCAATCCATATCAGTGTGGATAAACAGGGGGGTGGTGTCAATAGGTAGAATTTAAACGGCTAAATGCCATCCAAAATATGTTAAATTTTGAATATCGAATATCGAACAAGGAATTTAGAACCGCAGAAGTGTGAGAAAACTTCGAAAATCGATATTCCTTGTTCAGCATTCTGCGGTTCAAAAACGATCTTAAATTTCAACATATTGTAAATGTCAGAGATGAGTTCTTAAAACGAACCAGCAAAAATCTAAATGCTGAAAGCTCAAAGCCAATAATGAAAGACTGAGCGATTATTCGAACTTACTTAAGAGCCTCCATGAATTTTCCGCAGATTTCGTCGATTTTTTCTTTCAAAATCCAGCGGAACACCGCCACCAGGTCATTTTCAGGATCGATCCAGACCACATTGGACCCGGCGCCCCTTGCAAAGTAACTGCCTTCAGGTACACTGGGAGCAAGTGTCCTGTTGGTGTTTAACCAAAACATATAGCCATATTCCGGATTCTGGTCACTCGGGGAGATGGCCTGCTTTATCCAGTTTTCGGAAAGCAGCCGGTTTCCGTTCCAGTTGCCGTTTCTGAGCAGCAAATATCCGAAGCGGGCATGGTCTCGGGAACTGATGAAAAGCCCCCCGCCCCAGTGACCGCCACCGGATACGGACTGAATCTTCCTGCCTGATACTGTCACATAAGAGTTTCGATATCCGTGCCATTCCCAGGTGT
>DUZK01000231.1 GCA_013349495.1 Deltaproteobacteria bacterium | reverse complement strand
TCCATAGGCTTGGCCGTTTTTCAACTCCGCCTGAATAAACTGTATGTCTTTCTCGATTTGGGGAACATCCATGCCACCGGTGCCCAAATAGCCCATCAAACCGTCTTTGCCCATACGAACAACCAGTTCTTTTGATGCGATACCTCTCACCATGGCACCTGTCACATATGCGTACTTCAACCCGAAGGTTTTCCGGAACGCCTCACTGCCGAGAGATTCAGCGGTGATCCCTTTGGATTTTCCGTCATTTTCAGCATGATCAGCCGCCCCCACGGGATGAGTCGACTCGGCCACTTCATCGATGATGAGGGGTTCGGTTTCTTTCTTGATCTTCGCAATCAGGTTGGTCAGTACGTTGCCCGGGCCGATCTCCTCAAATTCCATATCTCCCCGCCCCATGAGATACCGGATGCTCTCCGTCCATTTAACGGAATGGGTGATTTGATCGGTCAAGTTGGCGGCAATGTCCGTTGATTCATAGGGTCTTGCGTGGACATTGGAGATAACCGGGATATGGAGTTCCGAAAATCCGAATCCCTTTAGAAACGCTTCAAATTCTTCTCTAGACGATTGCATCAACCGGGAATGAAACGCGCCGCTGACATTCAATTGAATCGCCGTAATGCCGGCCGCTTTAAACACGCCTATGGACTGTTTGACCTGATCGGCGACACCGGATACGACGATCTGCGACGGTGCATTGTAATTCGCAATATCGATGCCCGTGAATCCATTTTCTCGCAAAATCTCGACAATATCCGCTTCAGAACAATTCACGACCGCGGCCATGGATCCGCCGGTGGCCCGGCTCATCAGCTCGCCTCTTTTCTTCACCAGCTTGAGACCGGTTTCAAAGTCGATACCGCCTGCTGCCAACAACGCATTATATTCCCCGAGGCTGTGTCCTGCCACAAAATCCGGTTTTTTCTCGGTTTCTTTGATTTTCCGATAGTAGGACAATGCGTTGACCACAAATAATGCGGGTTGGGTATACTCGGTTTGCACCAGTCGATTTTGAACATCTTCCAGACAGAGGTCTTTTATGGAATAGCCGAGTATCTCGTCTGCTTTTGCCGTTAATTCAGGAAACTCGTCAAAGAGGGGGCCGCCCATTCCTTTCTGTTGAGAACCCTGCCCCGGGAATACCCATGCGATCATTTTTTTATCCTTTCCGGTATGAGACGCTTTTTGATTCCGATTCTGAGATCTCCCGGGTTTTTCTGCTTCAGACAAATGATTCATGACCTTTTTTAAATTCTTCATACCCTGCCCGAATGGTGAAAGGATATGGAAGACTTCAGATTCAGATCCATTGTTTATGTTATATTTCACGAAATTCGCAAGGGTGCCGGAAGGCCCCAAATCGATATAGATATACGACTGCTCTGATTCCAGTGACTGAATCGTAGTTTGAAACTCCATTGGTCTTCTCACCACATCCCACCAGTAATCCTTTGGAATCGCATCCATCACATGGGCTCTCACGCAGGAAATGAAGGGCACTTGAGGCGCCTTACGATTCAATGGTTCGAGCAGGTTCAGGAGATCGGATTGAACCGGCTCCATCAATGCAGAATGAAACCCGTGAGATACCGGCAACGGTTGATAGGTAATCCCCTTTTCCTTTAAAAACCCTTCAATGTTCTTTAATGAAGTCGTTCCTCCGGATACCACAAAATGGGATGAATAATTGCGCGCAGCCAGTTCACTGTTTTCAAATAACACGGAATGCTCATTAAAGAGACCATGGTCATGAACAATGGCGGTCATGCCTCCTTTTACGCATCGGGCATTAATCAACTCCGCCTGTTCGATCAGCGCCGGAATGAGTTCCTCATAACCGAATACATTTGTAATGGATGCAGCGGTAAATTCCCCCAAACTGGCTCCCAGGACATAATCCGGCTCTATTCCGGCCTCCAACAGGATCCGGGCCAGGGCATACTCCACCATGAATATGGTGGGATGGGTATATATGGGATGATCGAATTCAACGGATATTGGCTTATCTGCGCCGTATAGCTCATCCAACATGGATATTCCCAGACGTTGCCGGGCGATC
Organism: Deltaproteobacteria bacterium; assembly: GCA_013349495.1. Classification (GTDB taxonomy): domain Bacteria; phylum Desulfobacterota; class Desulfobacteria; order Desulfobacterales; family SURF-15; genus DUZK01. The sequence continues at coordinate 4,614 of DUZK01000231.1, read as the reverse complement.
TCATCCAGTACACCCATCCACCGGCCAAAGCCGGGATGGTTTTCGAAAAGCTCTCTTCCCATTTGATGGTACTGTGAGCCCTGCCCGGAAAACATGAATACGATCGGTTTAACCATTTTCAGCTAGACAATTTTTGTTTTACGAAATGATGCTTTAATAAATAAAGAAATGAATAATATCAAAATCGTCAGTTAATTATTAAACGATTAATAACCGGACAGTTAATTGTTTTTAAAAAAGGATTTTTTTTATAAGAACCTACGGCCAGTAGTGTAGTGGTAAGCTCGGGAATCACCGCACCGGTGTATCCTTGAGACCTAAGATTTGGGATTCTCCACAGGTTTCCTTTTATCCGCCCCCAGAACAAGTAGTAAGCCGATGATGGGTGTCAGCAACAGTGATCCGAAAAAATAACCCCAAAAGCCGAACTTTCTATTCTTTCCCAATAAAGCAACAAGGAAGCTCGCTACAAGGTAGATAAGGTATAACATTATAATCCCCCGCCTTTTCCCGGCAAATAATACATAAGCGTTATTAAAAAAGCAAGTGAAAGAATCATAAATGGATAAACCACTTTTCCTACTAGCATAAGGCGCTTACAGTTTCGATATTCCCCCTTTCGATAATTTTTCGATACAATTATGGATGAAATGACAGATATAACAGCAAAGAAATAGACCGACAATAGAACATGTTCGATGGATGTCGAATATCCCATGGGAATATCGGATAGGAGCTTAAAATGGAAACCGGCATTCACAATTATAACCGCTGCAACCAACAATACCTTAAAAGCAAGGCGATCCATCGGCATATAATATGTTAAATAAAGTGCGACCAGCATGATGATGGACGGGATAAATATCTTAATCACATCACTCCATCCCTCTTTTTCAAGCCGTATTTCCACGTTAAACTGGGTGATGTTTGTCCCGTCCTGTTCCACAAATACACCAGGCTGCCCCATGCCTGCCTCGTCTAAAAGATGCTCCCGATAATATTGGATATCTTTGATATCCCATTTTACCGCATCACCACCGGGATCATCCATCGGGTGGTATGCAGGAACGGGTAATCCGGAAATTCGGGACAGGTCTGCAATATGGATCATCCGATGATCGGTATTCGATGTGTATCGCATTCTTATGGGAACCATATAAGAAAAGAAGGGATAGGCATTCAAATCGAACCCGGTTAAGAAGTCCGCCTTTACCCGATAGATTCGGGTTACGGTTTGCCCGTCAATTTTTTCCGCAACAGGCTTATTCAATCGAACCGGGGTGATTGCATTTGAAAAATCGATTTTATCGAGATTCAGGTCGCCGGAAAATTGAAACAGTATATTAAAATCGATGGTACACGTTGAATGGTGAATGTCCATTTTTTTGATATCATTGATGAAAACATCAGTATAGATCACATTGAATTTACTCATGAGTTCTCTGTCGATAACAATATATTCACCTTCCAAGACCCGCTTAAACAAATTCTTAACCCCTTTTGGATCAATGACCTGTTTGTACTGGGTAAATGCTGGAAGCAGCCTTTGATCTTTATAGACGCCCATGGCATAAGGCCGGTTGAGATCACCGTTTTTATCGAAGAAAATTAACCCGGTGATGCCGTCAACAGCATTTTCTTTTTTGAAAAAACCGGCCAAGGCATTTCGAATTCTTTCCCGATCACCCCGTAACTCCCCCTCCCCCTTGAGTCCCGCTTTCTTCATGGCCTCAACCGCCACACGAGCCGCGTCGAAATAACAGTATGCAGACCATGCCGGCTCCTTGCCGTAATTTCGCAGGAAAGCCTGTCTGAACTGATATGCTTCGTCGTCGGCAATGCTGCTGATAAAGGGGGAAGAACTGTAAATACCGTCGGTGTAATATCCGGGAGTCGATTTTTCCTTGGGAAGTTCGCTGAATTGTAAAATAAAATCCCGGTCTGAAAAGGTATCCGGGCCGATACACAAGAAATGCTTACCGGCATCTTTAAGTTCGGATATGAAGTATGCGCCCTCTTTGGCATGCACCGCCAGAAATAAGCCTCCGGGATCGTCCGACTTCACCAGGTCCTCGATAATCCATTTCAATTGGGTGTCCGGATTCGGACCCTTGAGATTGAAACTCCATTTCTCTTTCACGGAAACACCCAGGTTGTTGACTGTCTTTTCAAAATTCTGCGCCAGGGAAGTGCCGTATAGATCTTCATCATAGACAATGCTGACAGAAGATTTCTTGAGTGTGAGATAAAGATAGTTCGCGATGAAATCCGCCTGCATCTTATTATTCGGAATGGTTCTAAAATACCATGGTTTTTCGGCGGTTACGGACTCAGCAGTAGCAGCTGCCGTAATGGCCGGAATTCTGTGGATACCGTATATCTTTCCGGCAATATCGGAGGTACTGCTGTAATGATGCCCCAAGACGAGTAAAACCTCTTTCTCGGCTGCAATTTGCCTGGCTATTTGTTCGGCCTTTGCCACATCATTATTGTCATCGTATAATCGCAATTCGATTCTTTTTCCGTCAATACCTCCTTCAGCATTGACTTTTTCTAAATACATCGTGACGGCATTAATAATATCTTGGCCTGTTTCAGAGCGATGTAATCCAACAAGGGCGATAGAGACTGTTTCTTTTTTGAAAATCGTCGATTTCACAAAAAACAGCACATATATCAATGCATTAATGCAGATAACGGGTATGAGTATTTTTAATGTTTTATTCATGATTCAACTGAAATATCGATACCCAAGCCAACAGCCGAAAGCCAGAACCAGCACCGGATGAGCAATCTTTTCAGCCACCGTCATAAACCGAGCCGGCTTAATGGCCTGACGTTTCTGTAACGAATGCGTCACAACCGTAGCCAACAAGGCAGCACCGGTCAACGCATAGATTGCCCAATAGGCATAGTCCAATAGGCCACCGGAATATAACGAAGTAAATTTAATATGATAGAATGCGTTGCCGATCGGTACGGATAAGATGAGCAACACCCGGAGTCTCAGTTCAGAGATCGGAATATAATAAGCAAGGTATAAAACCGTTAACAGCGTGAACATGGGAATAAAAATCTTCAGTAGATAGTTCGATTTCTCGCGGCTCACATGGATGTCGGTATTGAATCTTGAAAAAGCGACCTCAAACTGTTTTTCCCCCCGCATAAACCTCTCGATATCCTGATAAACGGAGATATCATTGATATGCCAGCCCGGCAGGCCGTGTCCGATTTTTTCCGCAAGCCCATTCTTCATCAGGTTTTTAGGCGACCCGGCAGAATCCGGTACATAAATTAACCGTTTCCGAGTCATAAAATTATGGTGGAACCGGATAAACAGACGCTGCTCATCAAAAGGATATCGGTAATAATCGAATGCGCTTTTGAAATCCGCCTTGATACGATACGCACGCACAGTGATATTGCCGGATCGGTCTTCATAGACCGGTTGGTCCAGCCTTATTCGGGATGTTGCATTTGGAAAATGGATCTGCTTGTCATCGAATTCTCCCTTAAACCGGAACCAGATAAAGAAATCAACAGAATAGGTATTTGAATCCGTATTCAAATCACGGACCTCGATGATTTGGCTGCCGACATAAACAATTTTAGTTCTGGTCATCATTTTACCGCCGATAGAAATGATGTTGTCCCCGAGGCCGTGCGTTAAGGCGCTTTCTTCACCGATATCGGACAGATGCTGATACTGTATGAATGCGGGAGAAAGGGTGCGGCGGTTATAAATTCCCACGTTCATGGATCTTGGATAATTTCCATTCTCATCAAAATATATGGGGCCGGTCACGCCGTTTACGGCTGCTTTGATGTCACTAAATCGCTGCAAAGCGTCCCTGACTTTTCTTCGATCCCCCGGCAGATCTTGCCCGCTGATTTCGGCATTCTCTATGGCTTTGACGGCCACTTGAATGGCGTCATAATAACATGCCGCAATCCAGGAAGGTTCCTGTCTGTATTTTTTCAGATATTCTTCGCGAAAACGACGGGTCTTCTGGCCGTCGATAGACGCCATAAAAGGGATCGTGGTATAAACACCGTCTGAATGATAGCCGGGGATAATTCGCTCTTTCGGATAAGCCAGCAGTTCCTTGATAAAAATAGGCGTTGAAAAAGAATCGGGTCCGATAATCGTATATGGCGTCCCCGGAAATTTTAGGCCTGCCAGGATCTTCACCCCTTCAATTGGATAGGCGGCGCAGTAAATTATTCCCGGGTCGTCCATGGCCCTGAGCTGGGCGGTAATGTAACTCAATCGATCATTCAACTTCCGATCTTCCCGATCGAAGCTCCATTGTCCCTTTATCTGTATATTCAATTCCTGGGCATGTTGAATAAAGCTTTCGGAAAGCGACAGTCCATGCGGATCATTGGCGTAAATCAGACTTGCCGATTTGTATCCCAATCCGCTCTTAATGTAATTGGCAATGAATTCGCTGATCAACCGATTGCTAGGCAAAACACTGAAATACCAGTCATTTTCATAGGTGATCGAATCCGACGTCGCAGACGCGGTAATGGCGGGAATTCCCCTCTGCTTATATAGTGTCCCGGCGATTTCGGCACTGGCGCTGTAGAAGTGCCCAAGTACAAGGAGCG
>DUZK01000230.1 GCA_013349495.1 Deltaproteobacteria bacterium | reverse complement strand
GATTTAGAACGTTTGTTGCATCAGCGAAAGTTCGCGCAACCGCCGGCGGATATCGATATTAATGCCGATATTGCAGACCGTGATTACCAAAACGAAGCCATTCGGCGGGTCACTGAAGGTATCCAGCAAGCAAAGCGCAGCTTTTTGCTGGTCATGGCGACGGGCACGGGTAAAACCCGAACCACCATCGCCTTGGTCGATGTGCTGCTCCGGGCAAAACGAGCCCAGCGCATACTGTTCCTGGCGGACCGGCGGGAACTCGTTCGCCAGGCCATGTCGGAATTCAAAACCCGCCTGTCCAATGAGAGTCTGGCAAGAATCGAAAACAGCCAAACCTCCGGGGCGCGTATCCAGTTCGCCACCTATCCGAGCATGATGCAGGTGTATGAACGTCTTTCCGTCGGATATTATGACTTGATCGTCGCAGACGAAAGCCATCGCTCGATATACCAGCGCTATAAAGCCATTTTTGATCACTTTGACGCCATTCGATTAGGGCTCACCGCAACGCCCACGGACTACATCGACCACAACACCTTTGAGCTCTTCGATTGCCAAGACGGAATCCCCAGCTACCATTATGGTTATGGTCAGGCGGTGGCGGACGGTGGAACGATTTTTCTGGACGAGATCGGTGATATGCCGTTGACCATGCAGGTGAAACTGTTGCGGGTGATGCAGGAAAAAGAACTCCTGCGTGTCGGCGGCGTGGAGGCGATACCCATTGATGTCCGTTTCATTGCAGCAACCCATCGGGATTTAAAGGAGGATGTGGAAAAAGGGTATTTCCGACAGGATCTTTTTTACCGCATCAATGTGATCACGATTCGGCTTCCACCGTTGGTGGAACGAGAGGGGGACGTTCCATTGCTGGCGTACCATTTTTTAGGACAAAGCATCCAGGCAAAGAAAAAAAATATTCAGGAAATCGACCGAGATGCGTTGGCTTTATTGTCACAATACGGTTGGCCGGGAAATATCAGGGAATTGGAGAATGTCATTGAAAGCGCCGTGACGTTAGGAAAAGGTTCCAAGCTCGTGGTCGAAGATTTGCCGGATTATTTGCGGGATCTAACCATCGAAACCTTCCGCCGGCCGGATTCGGATTTTCCAACCTTGGAAGAATATGAAAAACGTTACATCGAGTGGGTGTTGGAAAAAAACGAAGGAAACAAAACCAAAGCGGCGCGTGTGCTGGGGATCGACCGCGTATCGTTGTGGCGGAAAATAAAACGGTACAATTTATAATCGAAGCGGTTTCGGAAAGTCGTTTCAGGGCAGTGTAACCACTGGCGGCAGTCGAGACATGAATCCCCTCCCTGCGAAAGAGCCGGGTGAGATTCTTCTTCGTTACCTTGTTGTCATCAACAATTAAGATTTGATTTTGAACCATGGCATAGCCCAAACAATGCACAGAATCGATATCAATTACAATCGATTCTTCCAGAAAAAGAAGACCCTATCAAGAGTAGTTTTTTGAAGCGCGTTTGAAACGAAAACTTCTCCACGCTTCCACCCCTAACGGATTGCGAAGACGATGTTCTCTTACGGGCATGTCATTTCTTATCTCAGAAGAGTCAGACGGTAAAATTGCGGATTGCCGGTCACCCATTATTTGTTTGATATAAGACCGCGGTTTTGTTAGGTTTCGAATTGCCGATGGCCGTTTTTTCCGGATCCACCGAAAAATCTGATCGTGCAATGTCTTTGGCACACTATTAAACAACCGAGCCGTTATGACACAGGTCCCCAATATTGAAACATTCTATCGCGTATTTCGTGATGTCAGCAAAACGATTCACTCCAGTGCACGGGTCCAAGAAGTATTAAACCTTGTGACAAAGAAGACCACCGAATCACTGGGGGCAAAAGGCGCTCTGCTTCGGATTCTTAACCTGGAAACTCACCAGATGGAGGTCAGTGCCTCTTACGGCTTAAGTGATCGTTACCTGTCGAAAGGTCATGTCTCCAAAGAGAAAATCATCACCGATTTATGCCGCTTGAACAACGCCATCATCATCGAGGATATTCTTTCGGATTCCCGCATTCAGTATCCCAGGGAAGCCTGGCCTGAGGGGATCCGGATGATGCTGGATCTGCCGTTGACGCTTGAAAACAATGTGGTGGGGATTCTCCGGCTTTTTTTTGCAGAGAAACGGCAATTTGCCAATGAGGAGTTAAACTTCCTGATTTCAATCGCCGAGCAGTCCGTACTGGCCATCGACAAGGCAAGGTTGATCGAAGAAAAGCAGGCCCAATACGATAATCTGGCCATTCAAACGGAAAAACATTCCGCACTGGGTCGGATGGCCGCCGGTATCGCTCATGAAATCAATAATCCCCTTGCCGGTATACTGCTCTACAGTTCGAATCTTATTAAGAAGGTCCCGAAGGACGGTATACTGCGGGAAGGCCTTGAAGTCATCATGAACGAGACGGTTCGGTGTAAAAGTATCATTCAGGAGCTGCTGGAGTTTTCCAGGGATCGAGAGCCAAAGAAGGCATTGTCGAACATCAACCGGATCATCGAAAAGGCGCTGAGCATTCTCGAAAACGAGTTTCGTCTTCGGCACATACGCGTTGAAAAGCATCTTGCCGATGAGATGGACAGCATTTACCTGGATGAGAATCAGATCGAACAGGTATTCATCAATTTGATGCTCAATGCCGTTCAGGCCATAGAAGATCAGGGCGAGGTTATCATCCGAAGCGCATTGGAGTCGGAGCGGAACCGGCTCCGGGTAACGATTGCCGATTCCGGATGCGGGATACCGAGCGAGCATTTGGACAAAATCTTTGAGCCGTTTTTTTCAACCAAGCCCAAGGGCACCGGTCTCGGTCTGGCCGTAAGCTTTGGCATCATCCAAAACCACGGCGGTCGAATCCGGGTTTCCAGCCAGCTCGGTAAAGGCTCGTGCTTTACTGTGGACTTCCCCCTCTTTCCGGAAGGGAACCGTCAGGCGAATGACCGATAGAACCCAAAACGCCGTGAAAATTCTCATCATCGATGATGAACCCGTCATATGCAACGGCTGCCGGTTGGCGCTCGCCGAAAACGGCCACGCCACAGATGTCTGCCACACCGGAAAGGCAGGCCTCGAGCGGATCAACCGTGATCCCCCGGATATTATTCTTTTGGATCTGAAGCTTCCCGACATGGAAGGGATGGAAATCCTGGAGAAGGTTCGGGAAGAATACCCCAGCAGTTTTACCATCGTGATGACGGGATACTCCACCATTGAAAGTGCCGTGGAGGCCATGAAACTGGGTGCAATCGACTATCTGCCGAAACCGTTTTCCAACGACCAGCTTCTCCTTACGGTGGAACGGGCATTGGAAAAGAAACGCTTGTTGGAGGAGAACCGTGCGCTTCGAAAAGAGCTGGTGGACCGGTTCGGTTTCAACAACATCATCGGCGAGAATCAACGCATCCTCACCATATTCAGAGAGATTCAAAAGGTCGCCCCCACCGATTGCACCGTTCTTCTTTGCGGCGAAAGCGGTACCGGAAAGGAGCTTTTCGCAAGAGCCGTGCACGCCCATAGCCGAAGGTCCGGGTGCCAGTTTGTGGCCGTGGATTGCAGTACCATTTCACCGACCCTTTTAGAAAGCGAGCTGTTCGGGCATGTGAAAGGCGCTTTCACCGGCGCCGTTCAAAACAAAGCCGGCATTTTCGAAGTGGCGGACGGCGGAACCCTTTTCCTCGATGACGTCGCCAATTTGAGCTGGGAAATTCAGGGTAAGCTGCTGCGGGTCTTGGAAATGCATGAATATAAACCCGTGGGCGCCAGCACCATTAAACGGACGAATGCCCGGATCATCGCTGCTACAAACAAAGATCTCAGGGTTATGGCAGGGGAGGGCCAATTTCGAGAAGATCTATTTTACCGGTTCAATGTGTTTCCCATCTATCTTCCTCCGCTTCGGGAACGGAAAGACGATATACCGAGGCTGGCCTATCATTTTCTGAGACATTTCTGTCGGAAGACCGGAAAACGGATTCAGGGTTTTTCGGATGATGCGCTGGAACTGCTGATTCACCAGGATTGGCCGGGCAATGTTCGTCAGCTTAAAAATGTGATTGAACGACTCGTGATTCTTTCCGAACAGCCGTACCTGAACCTCATGGATCTTTTCGACCATCTGCATCATACCCGCCCATGGGGAAAGAATTCGATACCGGAAACCTATGCCGAACTCAAGGCCGTAAAGAAACATTTGCTGGAGCAGGTATTCAGTGAGACGGAAAAGGCCTTCCTCCTCAACGCCCTGAAAGCCAGCAGCGGCAATATCACGCATGCGGCGGAGAGGGTCGGCATGCAGCGGTCCAACTTTCATACGCTTATTCGCAAGCACCATCTTGCGACATCCTCTCCCCCATCCGATAGGATATGAATCGGATCTCGGGAAATCACACCGCTTTCCGCTGGCAAACATAAACTGTATATAAGTCCATACAATGTCTAACCCATTGAAAATTAGGCCAATCTGAACTTGGGTCCCACCGCCGCCGTATATTTTTGCATACAGTACGCTATCATCTCAACCGATTCCCATTCTGTTCAAGATTCGTTTAACTGCTTGATAATAAATGAAATCCTATAAATTGTCTCCGGTTTATATCGGCGCCGGAATTCTGGTACGGGAATTGCTCAACCGATAGGTAGAACCGATCACACTCGAAGAACCTTCAACACAGGAGGAGACAGCATGGCTTTCGCCCAAGATTCCCGGGGAGCCCCTCCCCCTCAGATCCTGTTGATGGAAGATGAACAGAGACTTGCAAAGGGTCTCGAGATGGTACTCCGCGAAACCGGATATGAGGTGACGATTGCGCCTGACGGTAGAAACGCGCTGAAACGATTCGACGAGAGGCCGTTCGATCTTTTGCTGGCCGACCTTCGGTTGCCGGATATCGACGGCATGGAGGTGATCCGGCGGGTTAAGCGTTCGCATCCCGACACTGCCGTCGTGGTGATAACGGGGTACGCCACGGTGCCGTCCGCTGTGGAGGCTATGAAAACCGGCGCTTATGATTACCTTTCGAAGCCCTTTACCGACGATGAAATTAAAACCGTCATCCGGGGTGCACTGCAACCCCCACCATCTCCCTCTGCGGCTGAGAAATCAAAACCTGTTGCTGCGAAGAAACCCGGACCTCCGACAGTCCGGGACCCGGGGCCGGTTGAGCGGGACCGAACGTCTCGAATTTTACTGGTCGAGGATGAGGCCCAGACGGCTCAAGGGCTTCGCATGGTGCTGACCGAAGCCGGATATGAGGTGGAATCAGCGGCCACCGGACAAACCGCCCTGGACACTGTCAAACGTGAGGGTTTCGACATTCTGATTGCCGATCTTCGGTTGCCGGACATTGACGGTATGGAGATGATCCGAAGGGTCAAGGAAAACCGGCCGGAAACGGAAGTCATCGTCATCACCGGATACGCAACGGTTGATTCGGCCATTGAGGCGATGAAATTGGGAATTTTCGATTACCTTCCCAAGCCCTTTACGGAAGATGAAGTGAAATCGGTGGTCGCCGGCGCCGTTGCAGCCAGACAGTCGGCAATCATTCGAAGTCTGCTGGAAGGCGTCGATGAAGCGGAAGGAAAGTTAATCCAGAAACGGGAAGTGGTGCGTGTACTGGAGCGGGCTTCCCAGGACGAACACTTTTGGCACGAACTGATGGATAATGGATCCCATGCGCTGGCTAGTTACGCCCTTTCATCCGAGGCCAAAGCCGCCGTTGTTTCAGGGGATCTGAATTGGATTCACAAACATGTCGGGGAGTTGACCGACCATCAACTTCGATGGATACAGAGTCGCCTGGAAATGGAGCGATGGTGAAAGGAGGATGTTATGGATGATTCTTCCGAGATGAAGGCGGTGATATCTGAAATTCGAAAAGAATCCAAGGGCAAGCCGGAAGAGCTGATTCCACTGCTTCAGCGGGTCCAGTCGAAAATGGGTTTCCTGCCCGAAAAGGCACTCATGGAAATCGCCGGCATAACTGGATTGTCACCGGCCAAGGTTTACGGCGTTGCCAGTTTCTTTGCACAATTTCGGTTTCATCCCGCGGGCAAGCATATGGTTCGAATTTGTCGAGGGACAGCCTGTCATGTGAAAGGATCAAATCGGATTTTAAACGATATCGAAACCCATTTTAAACTCGAAGAAGGAGAAACCACCGAAGATATGCTCTTTACGCTTGAAACGGTTGCCTGCTTCGGTTCTTGTGCTCTAGCCCCTGTGGTTTTGGTGGATGAAACGGTCCGGGGACGGATGAATCCCTCTAAAACCCGAAGTGTCCTTGAAGAGATAAAAAAGGAATCGGAAGGGGCGACATCGGACCCGTCCTGACAAAGGAGAAAACGATGACATTCATTTCCATTCAAGCAAATGCCCGTAGGAAATGGGACCGATTGGAGAATCTTCCCCAACCTCTCATCCATGTCGGTATGGGAACCTGCGGAAAGGCGGCCGGGGCCGGGGATGTGCTTACGGCAGCCGAACAGACTCTTAAGCGACTGCAACGCTTGGGAAAAATCCTCAAAGTCGGATGCATCGGAATGTGCTATTTGGAACCCCTCATCGCTGTCCGGAAGCCGGGAAAGCCCTTTGTTTATTATGGGAACGTAACGCCGGAGAAGACCGAACAAATTCTGACCCGCTACCTGGAAGATGACGATGCCCAGACTCAATGGGCCGTGTGCACCCG
>DUZK01000229.1 GCA_013349495.1 Deltaproteobacteria bacterium | reverse complement strand
GTTCAATGACTTCCAGAGCACCCTGGGGACATTCTCCCAGACACGCTCCCAATCCATCGCACAGGTTGTCGGATATCACTTTGGCCTTGCCGTCTATGATCTCCAGGGCCCCTTCGGCACAGGCGATAATGCATTGACCGCAGCCGTCGCACAGTTCTTCATCGATTTCGATTATTTTGCGATTTACTTTCATAAGTCACCTCTTCTCCTTTCAGTAATACTTCATCGGCCGCCTGGCGGCCACTCTCGGTGAGAAATGAAGAATTAATGGTTTGTTGCAATCGGTCCGAATCCATGCCCCCGTCTTTCAGCTTATCCTCAAGATTGGCGATGAGATCGGAATCGTAAACGACTTTAAAATCAATGGTATCGTCAGATCTCGGATGATGATGATGCCCGACGATGTCGCATACGGCATCAATAAGCTTCTCATTTGCCCCCAGTTTGGACAGGATCGTTTTTGCGATTTCCGGTCCCTCTTTTTCCTGGTATTTTGGGGCGTTGCTGCCGTATTTTTCCTCTGCCATATGGATGCCGATATCATGGAGGTAGGCTGCGGAAAGAATCACCGCCATGTTACCGGCCTCCAGCTTACCGATCCGCTCGGCATAACGAGCGACCCGCATGGCATGGCCGATGCGTTTAAAATCCTGTTTGAAATATCGTTTCATTTCCACGGCCACTTTGTCTTTGAGCAGGTTTTCCTGCTGTGCCGCCACTTCAGGGGGTAGGGTTCCCAGACATTGCTCTGCGAATTCGCAGTAGGCGGCACAGCCGAAATCCATATGAGGGTTCACAAACCGGTGGCCGCAGTGGTTGCACTTGCGGGATGTGTCGTCTTTAAAGAACTCCACCGCTTTTTTGCATTCGGGGCACTTCACTTCGAATATGGCCCCCGGTTTCCAGTACCTGCTGTCTTGTCCAGGGCACTTCATGGCGAACCCTCCTATTTCGGAAACTTAATACTCGATACTTGAACAAGATACGGATTTTCACAGATAATTAGTGATCGATACTCGATATTGGATACTGGATTCTCGATGTTGGTTACCGCATCAACTCAAATATCTAGTATCAAGAATCGAGCATCAAGAATTAAATCAAAAAAATCTGCGTTCATCCGCGTCCAATTCATCCCAAGATCACTTTCAGATCTTCATCCGGGGTGGATATCGGTTTGATATCGAACTTATCCACCAGGATGTTGAGGATATTCGGTGTTACGAACGCCGGCAAACTCGGCCCTAACCGGATATCCTTAATCCCCAGGTAAAGCAGCGTCAGAAGAATAGCCACTGCTTTCTGCTCGTACCAGGAACAGATAATTGAAAGGGGCAAATCGTTCACACCGCATTCAAAGGCATTGGCCAGCGCGACGGCAATCTGGACGGCGGAATAGGCATCGTTGCACTGTCCCACATCCAGCAGCCTCGGAATTCCACCGATGTCGCCCAGGTCTTTATCGAAAAATCGAAATTTCCCGCATGCCAGGGTCAATATCACACAATCTTCCGGAACCTTTTCCACAAAATCGGTGTAATAGCTCCGTCCCGGTTTTGCTCCATCACATCCACCCACCAGGAAGAAATGCCGGATGGCTTTGTTTTTAACCGCTTCGATGACTTTGTCGGCCACGCCCATTACGGCATTTCTGGCGAATCCCACCATGACCTTTTTGCCTTCTCTGTCTTCGGCAAATCCTTCCATCCCGAGCGCTTTTTCGATAACCGGACTGAAATCCTTATTGATAATGTGATTGACACCAGGCCAGCCGACGAGTCCGGTGGTAAAAATATTGTCCTGATATGTTTCCTGGGGTTTCTGCAGGCAGTTTGTGGTCATTAGGATGGCACCCGGGAATTGACCGAATTCCTTTGCCTGGTTTTGCCATGCGGTGCCGTAATGGCCGTAGAAGTGGGAATATTTTTTCAGTTCAGGGTAACCATGGCAGGGCAGCATCTCGCCATGGGTGTAGATATAAATTCCCTTTCCTTCCGTCTGTTTCAAAATCTCTTCAAGATCCTTGAGATCGTGCCCCGATACCAGAATCGCTTTTCCTTTTTTGACACCCAACGGCACTTTGGTGGGAACCGGATGCCCGTACGTGCCGGTATTGGCTTCATCCAGGAGTTCCATGGTGCGGAGATTCATCTCGCCGCATTTAAGGGCCAGCCCCAGAAGCTCATCGGCGCCGATATCTTTTTTCGAGGTCGACGCCATGGCTTCATGGACAAAAGCATATACTGCGTCATCGGATTTACCTAAAACCCGGGCATGATCCGCATAAGCGGCAATGCCTTTTACGCCGTAAATCAAAAGCTCCTTTAAAGAAAGGATATCAGGATCTGCATCGGGATCGGTTTTTATTCCCACCTGCTCCCCCTGCTCAACCAGTCCATCCAGCGTATCACGGGGTGTAAATTTTGCGGCCTCTTCGCCAAAATCAGCTTTTCCCCCGGCCTCAACCACCCGGCTTTTCAGGTCGTCGCGCAATTCGACCGATTTTTGAATAAGTTTTTCGAATCGAGCCGGATCAAAATTCACATTTGTCAGAGTTGAGAACAGCGCCTCGCAAGTGAATGTATTGATGGACCCGTCACTGATTCCGACTTTTTGGGCTTCCACAGCATACAGCGACAAACCTTTTAATGAGTAAATCAAAAGATCCTGCAGCGCAGCAACCTCCGGTTTCTTTCCGCATACACCAATTTTAGTACAGCCTTCGCCTTTTGCAGTTTGTTCACATTGAAAACAGAACATTCGGTTTATCCTCCTTGTTTAAGTTATTTATTCTTACTTTGACGATTGATTTACCTCAAATAGAATAAAACCACCTTGACTTATGTCAAAATTAAATTTTTTTTAAATCTTTTTTATCACTTCTAAGCCGGACAAGCCGGAAAAGTTACAAGTGAACTAAAGTTTGAAGTGCCTAAAGTTAAGGTATCGCTTTGCTCTATTTTTTTAATAAAATTGATAGAATTCCAAAACTTTAGGCACTTTAGATCACTTTAGTCACTTCACACTTTATTTTCTATGAGGATACTTTTTGCCACAAAAAACACAAAAATAACAATTAAGCGCCTAAGCCATCTCCTCATAGTATGTGTTTATTTATTCCGTTTCTGTTTTCTTTACCTTGACTTATGTCAAGTTTTGATGATAATTTTTTTAATTATGGATAAATATTTGAAAATATTGCCAAATACTTCTATATTCAGCGGCCTTCCGGAGGATCAGTTAGAAAAAATCAGCAGCATAGCCGTTGGCCGGCATCTTCAGAAAGGGGAAAGCATTTTTTCAGAAGGAGATGACGGCAACGGTTTTTTCATAGTCGCTTCCGGACTGGTAAAGATTTACAAACTGTCGCCTGAAGGTAAAGAGCATATTCTTCATGTATTCGGCCCGGGGGAACCCTTTGGAGAAGTTGCTGTATTTACAGGACAGCCCTTTCCTGCAAATGCTCAAGCCATTGCCGAAAGCCATCTCTTATTTTTTCCAAAATCCGATTTTGTTCGGTTGATCTCGAATAATCCGTCCTTGTCTTTGAACATGCTCGCGGTTTTGTCAATGCGGTTGCGTCAATTTGCAGTTAAAATTGAAAATCTTTCCTTAAAGGAAGTTCCGGGACGTCTGGCAGCCTATTTACTGTACATTGCCGATGAACAGGGTTCCAGGGAGGTGGTTCAATTGGTCATTTCCAAAGGACAACTGGCCAGTCTGCTGGGAACAATTCCTGAAACCTTGTCGCGGGTATTCGCCAAAATGGCGGATCAAAATCTAATCCAGGTGAAAGGAAGATCCATTACCATTCTGAACCGTGAAGAACTTGAATTCCTTGCCGAGCATGGAAAAGACCTGAGCTGATACCGCGCTGAAATCCTGCCGTATCTTTCATTTCTTACCAGAGATTCTTTATAACATGAATACCGTTACCCGAATCGTGTATGGGGGTGAATTCAAACCCGACAATTCCGTCGTATTTGATCGCCTTTAATGTTTTCACTACATTTTTATAATCGATTTCGCCGGTACCGGGTTCATGTCTTCCCGGAACATCAGCCATATGGATGTAACCGATGACATCGATATTTTCTTTAAGTGTTTGGATAATATTATCTTCCATAATTTGCATATGATAAATGTCATATAAAACCTTTATAAACGGGCTGTTTATATTTCTGATAAGCTCGACGGCTTCCTTTGTGGATGTCAGGAAATTTCCAACATGATCGACCTTTGAATTCAACGCTTCCAACACGAGTGCTACCTTCGCCTTTTCTGCCATGGGCGCCAACGCTTTCAGCACATCGGTCATGACCGCAATTTTATCGTAACCACTGATATCGGGGTAATGATCGATCACCACCCCTTTTTCGCCCAGTGCATTAGAGTGAAGCACCAAATGGCTGCAATTTAGAAATTTAGCAGTTTCAATGGACTCCTCGGTAAAAGCGATGTAATCATCCTTCTGCTTTTCATCTATCATGGAATAGTCCTGATCGCCTGAGAAACTGGCGATCTTCAGATCGTAGGACCGGCAAAGTTCTTTTATCCTCTGAATATCTTTATCCTTCCAGGTCCAAAATTCCACATAACCTAAATGGTGCTCTCGGGATAATCGAAATCGATCTTCAAACGGAACCTCCGTAAAAATCATTTCAATGCATACGGATTTTTTCATGATCTCATCCCCTGTCATCTATCCCGTTACCTCTTCTATTTTAACGGCTCTTTTTTCTCTTAAAGACTTGAGCGCGGCCAAACCGATCAGAACCGGCTGAAGGCCGTCGTTTCCGGTAACCTGAGGTTCTTTATCATTTATTACGGCATCAACAAACGCCTTTAGTTCTTCAACATACGACATCTGGTATCTTTCCAGAAAGAAGTAAAGCGGCTTTTCACTGATAACCCCGTCTGATGTGCTTAGCTTTGAAGAATTGGGGACGTCATTTTGAACCTCGACACATCCTTTGGAACCAAAGACTTCAACTCTTTGATCGTATCCGTATACGGCCTGTCTGCTGTTGTCGATAACCCCCATGGCATTGTTTTTAAATTTTAAGGTAATGACTGCGGTATCAAGATCTCCGGCATCACCGATTGCGGGATCGATCAAGACCGCACCCTGAGCATAGACTTCTTCTACCTCGCTTCCGGACAAATATCGTGCCATATCAAAATCATGAATGCTCATGTCGAGAAAGATCCCTCCGGAAACCTTTACGTACGCTATCGGGGGTGGTGCCGGATCTCTGGAAGTGATTTTAACCATATGGACATCTCCGATTTTTCCAGCTTCAACCAATTCACGAACCTTTCTAAAGTTATGGTCAAACCTCCTGTTAAATCCGATCTGCAATTTCACACCCGCCGCTTTCACTGCTTTTAATGCGGCCTTTATTCTATTGATGTCAAAGTCGATCGGTTTTTCACAAAAAATGTGTTTGCCGGCTTCTGCCGCTTCGATGATGAATTGTGAATGGGTATCCGTGGAGGAGCAGATCAGTACCGCTTCAATTTCAGAATCTTTTAAGATCGCCGTATGATCTGTGGTAAGTTTCGATTTCGATAGTTTGAGCTTCTCTGCCCATTGTTCCGCCTGATTGATGTGAATATCAGCTACGGCTTTAATTTCAGCTTCCGGTACATGATAGGTGATCAATTCGCCGTGCAATTTCCCGATTCTTCCCGCACCGATAAGACCTATTTTCATTTCGAACCCCCTTTTGGCGTATATTTTTACTGGTACATTTTAAGAGTTCATCTCTCTCAATTGCCATATCTTGAATTTCAGAATTGTTTTTAAACCGCAGAATGTTGAACAAGGAATGCCGATTTTCGAAGTTTAGCTGCACTTCTATTGTTCTATATTCCTTGTTCGATATTCGATATTCAAAATTTAAATATTTTTCGATAGCCTTGTCGGACAAAGATTATTGTCTGTTTTGTTTGCTGAGATTGAATTATTCCAGACTTTTATGAACTTTTCAATTCTAATGATCGGCCGAGGAGTTGTCGATACCACCTTTTCTTGACAATGAAGTAGAATTCTTATTAAGTGCAACTTTCATCGTGATGACAATGACAAGGAGGAAGGTTCATGTCTGAAGCAGAAAAGAGACGGATAGCGGGCTGTGCGTTTGATCTGGGCAACACGCTCATTAATGATACCCGGCTCACCACGGAATCTGTCAAGGATATGAGCAGGTGGCTGTTCAATCAGTCCCTTATTTCAGCTCAGGACGATTTTATCAAAACCTACATGAAGGTCAATAGCGAAACAGTCAAACCCTTTATCAGTCATACGTTTGGTGAAATCGAGTTCTTTCAAAAGACGCTTCAGCAACTGTCAATAAACAAGGTTTCTGCTAATGAAGCGTTACTTAAATATAGAGAGATCCTGATGGAAAAGATACATCCGGATCAGAATGTTTTGGAAGCGTTTGAATTCCTGAAACAAAAAGGAATCCGGATCGCCCTTTTATCAAACGAATCGGTGCCTCGTGTGGAAGCCTATCTTGATAAAACCGGCCTGAGACATTGCTTCGACACCATCGTTGTGTCTGCGGGTATCGGTATCGAAAAACCCGATCTCCGTTTTTTTCAGGAAGCATTGAATCGACTGGCCATCAACAGCGAAGAAATGGTCATGTTCGGAGATAACGCCATTGCCGACGGCGCATGCAAAAATCTAGGCATATTCTTTGTACTAGTAACGGGATACAGGAACCAAAGCTGGGTCTGGGAACAGGGAGAATCCTTCCAACCCGACTATGTTATGGAAAAAGTTACCAGAAAAGATATGGAGATGTTTCTAAAGTTGGAGT
>DUZK01000228.1 GCA_013349495.1 Deltaproteobacteria bacterium | reverse complement strand
CCGTTGCATTGGTTATTGACCGATTCGTCACACTGATCCTTAAATGGCGGGAACGCCGGAAAAAGGCCGAAAAACGCTCTCAAGCCAAACAGAAAAAGGCCTCCGTCAAAAAGAACCGGAAAATCGAAATCATAACACCGACCCCCAAACCGATAAAAGAAAAACCGACTCCCAAGCAGGACGTGTTCGAATTCATGAGAGCGGATACGGGATTTCAAATACCCTCCACCAATCTGCTGGATGAGCCGGACCATAAATCCACGGCTGCGGACAGAGAAAACCTCCAAATGCAATCCAAACTACTGGAAAAAAAGCTGGACGACTTCGGAGTGAGTGGAGCGGTGGTTGCTGTAACCCCTGGGCCGGTGGTGACGATATTTGAATATGAACCGGCGCCCGGCGTTAAAATCAATAAGATCGTCAATCTGACGGATGATCTGGCATTGGCGCTGAGAGCCACCAGTATCCGAATTGTGGCTCCCATACCGGGAAAAGCCGTCATCGGCATTGAAATCCCCAACCTGGCCCGGGAGGCGGTTAAATTCAAGGAACTGATTGTTTCAAATGCCTTTGAAAAAGCCAAATCCAAACTGACCCTCTGTCTCGGCAAGGATATTGTGGGAAGTCCGGTGATGGCTGCGCTGGATAAAATGCCGCATTTATTGATCGCCGGAGCGACCGGATCTGGAAAAAGCGTGGCCCTCAATGCAATGATCTGCAGCTTTCTGTATAAATCGACACCGGAAGATGTTCGATTGATTATTATCGATCCGAAACGCATCGAGCTTGCCATATACGACGGCATCCCCCACCTCATCACGCCGGTGGTCACCGATGCGAAAAAGGCCACCAATGCCCTGTTCTGGGCGGTTCGGGAAATGGAGCGCCGGTATGAGCTGCTTTCCGAAAAACAGGCCAGAAACATCAATCAGTACAATTCAAAAATTGAAAAAGACGATGAAACCGAGCACCTCCCTTACATCGTTATCGTTATCGATGAGCTGGCAGATTTGATGATGGTGGCTACAAGGGACGTGGAAGTAGCGTTGACCCGGTTGGCACAAATGGCAAGAGCTGCCGGAATTCATTTAATATTAGCCACACAGCGACCATCGGTGGATGTGTTGACCGGTATAATCAAGGCAAATTTTCCCACCCGATTGTCGTTTCAAGTTTCTTCCAAAACCGATTCCCGTACCATCATTGATGCCAATGGGGCTGAAAACCTTCTCGGAAACGGAGACATGCTTTTCCTGCCTCCGGGCACCGCAAAACTCCAGCGAATACACGGGGCCTATATTTCAGAGGTAGAGCTGGCAAGAATTACCGGATTCCTAAAGGGGCAGAAAAAGCCGGAGTACGACACTTCGGTTACCAAAACCCCGGAGAATGAAAAAACAGATGGGGATTCGGAAGCGTTTGATGAAAAATATGATGAAGCGGTGGCCCTGGTGACCAAAACCGGGCAGGCCTCTATTTCCATGGTTCAGAGACATCTGCGAATCGGTTACAATCGTGCCGCACGCATCGTTGAAGCCATGGAAAAACAGGGAATTGTGGGACCGTCGGACGGTGCCAAACCCAGAGAGGTCCTGGTCACCGGATACGATGACATGCCCTAACCCGGCCAAACCGGAACCAAACAGGAACACACTATGATTTCCTTGCCGCAAAGCATCGAGCAGTTCATTTAAGTTTGAAGTGAGCTTAAATGTCAAGTGAACGAAAGTTTTGGAATGCTGTCTTTCATAAAATGATTATCATCTTCAATTTTAGGCATTTTAGGCACTTTTAATTTTCGGCACTTCTTCGGACAATCTGAAAATGCCCGTCAATGAAAAACTGGCCCGGTCCATCAAGGGCTTTCTCGATGCGGAAGAAGGCCGGCGCTTATACGAAATCGCCCTTGAGGCCGGTCCCATGGGGCCTTGTCTCGAAATCGGAAGCTATTGCGGCAAATCCACCGTGTATCTGGGTACCGCCTGTAAAGAAAAAAAGCAGATACTCTTTTCCGTAGACCACCATCAGGGTTCCGAGGAGCATCAACCCGGCCAACACTATTTTGATCCTGAGACTTACGATTCCCGACTCGGGCGTATCGATACCTTCAAAGAATTCCAAAGGGCCCTTCACCTGACCGGTCTCGAAGAAACCGTGGTTCCCATCGTAAGCCTCTCGGACATTGCGGCCCGCCACTGGAACACTCCCCTGTCCATGGTATTCATCGACGGCGGCCACACCCATGAGGCCGTTTTGACCGACTATCGGGTTTGGTCGCCCCATATTATCCCTGGCGGTTATTTGCTCATTCATGATGTTTTCGAAATCCCTGAGCAAGGCGGCCAAGCCCCATATGAAATTTATGAATTGGCCATCGATTCCGGCCTGTTTCACTCCCTTCCCATGACAGAGACGTTAGGCGTCCTGCGACGAAATTTCTAGTTGGAATCCCTTCCCCCTCGAATTTTATTGACCTAAATTTGAAACTCCCTCAAGGTTTTTCCCCTATTTCCGATAATATTTGCAGAATACGTTTACGATAAAAAACGACTCGCCTTCATGCCTTTGAACCGGATGCGCGGCGACGGGTGTGATGTGATGAAAAGGAAGCTGAGCAAAGGCTTAAAAAATCAAATCTGAGAAGTCGAGCCGGTATTGCGCTATCTTTGAAAGAAAGGAACCTCAATGGATTTAGCCTCTTTTGTGGGCGTCCTTTCCGGTGTGGGTCTCATTATCAGTGCGATTATCATCGGTGGTGATGTGCACAATTTTATCAATGGCCCGGGCATCATGATTGTGATGGGGGGTACCACTGCAACCACTCTTCTGACGTTTCAGTTCGCAGATGTGATAAATGCTTTCCGTGCCGCCTATTTCGTCTTTACCGAGGAAAAAGATGAACCGAACCAGATGGTGGCGACCATGATCAAACTCTGCCATATCAGTCGACGGCAGGGAATCTTGGAATTGGGGGAAATAAAAACAAAATCCCGTTTTCTCAAAAAGGCCTGCGATCTGATTGCAGATGGTTCATCAGAAGAGGTCATCCGGTCTGCATTAAGGACGGAAATCGATTCGTTGAAAATCAGACATCTGATCGTTCAGGACGTGTTCAGGAAAATGGGCACCTATGCACCGGCATTCGGGATGTTGGGCACCCTAATCGGTCTGGTCCAAATGCTGAGCAAAATGCAAAATCCTTCAACCATTGGACCGGCCATGGCTGTCGCCCTTCTTACCACTTTCTATGGATCTCTCATGTCGACCATGTTTTTTCTTCCCATCGCCGGAAAACTGAAAGCCCGAACGCATTTGGAAATCATCAATCTGGAAATCATGTTTGAAGGCGCCATATCGATTCTTGAGGTCAACAATCCATTAATTCTCTATGAAAAAATATCATCTTATATTCCGGCCAAACACCGAAAACCATTGAGCGCCATGAGGACGGCTTAAAGTGGAGAACCATTTAAACGCTGACATATTCGATACAAACGGAGACGAAAAAGGGGCCTGGATTGTCACGTTCGCGGACTTGATGACGCTCCTGCTGGTATTCTTCATTCTGCTATATTCCATATCCAGCCTCAACCTGGAAAAATTCAAACGGGCGATCCAATCCATCCAGGTCAGCTTAGGTGAAACAAATCCTCGGGTGGGTCTTATGGATCTTGTCAATGTACCCGAATCCATTAATCAAAACTTTGTGATAGAAAATTTGACCGGCCTCCGTTCCCGGGAACAGGAAATATTGAGTTCTCTGAACAGTTTCATTGAAGGGCAAAACAGCAGTGAAAATATTCTCGTCCATGTAAAGGACGGCAAAATCATCATTGAAATGCGGGGCCAGGTTCTGTTTGCTTCCGGGTCTGCCGTTTTTAATGATTCCGCGGGGCCCATTCTGAACGAAATAGCAAATATTGTTCAGGCGTATACGGAATATAATATCAACATTAAGGGGCATACCGACGATGTCCCCATATCCACGCCTCAATTCCCCTCAAACTGGGAACTGTCCGCGGTTCGCTCCACAACCGTTTTAAAATATCTCATATCAAAGGGTGTTAATCCGTTTCGGCTCACGGCAACCGGCTACGGTGAACTGCTGCCGCTGGTGCCCAACGATACTTCGGAAAACAGAGCAACGAACAGGAGGGTTGAATTTGTTCTGGAAAAGAAAAATTAACTGGAAAGAGATAAAGTCAGTTTTATTGAATCCACTCAAGAAGGTTGAGGAACCTGATCCGGAGCTGTTTGTATTGAAGACCAACGAACGGCGAAATTCTTACAGGGTCCAGCCGTCCAAAGATGAACCGATACTTTTCCGGCTGGAAGATAAATCCGTAGAAGTGAAAGATATCAGTGCGGCTGGATTGTCATTCAAGAATGAAAATTATGCAATAGGAGAGCTTTTCACCGTAAATATTGATCTCCCCGGCTTGGGCCCCACCGTTCCTGCAACACTCCAGATTATCGGCATCGATCAGTACAAGCGGTGTCATTGCAGATTTTTCAGAATCGATGAAGCGGCCTGTGAAAGAATTCACCAGTATGTTCTGAATCGCCAGAAGGAACAGGTTCGGGAAATAAGGGAAATTGGAAAAAAGAGCAAATCGACTGTTATTCGAATAACAGCCGGACCGAATGAGGATCCCATCACCTTCCTCGATCCTTAAACCGAGCAGCAAACAACAACTCCGAATTGATATCATAAAGCATCCCTCCCCAACGATGGAACGTCTTGGTGCTATGGCGGTATCTCGGTTTCTCTGTATACAGCCAAAAATATCCGAAATTGCCCAGCATAAACAGAATATTGAACCGCAGAACAAGGAACAGCAGAATTTAGAAGTTATATTTCGACATTCGTTATACTCTGCTTGATATTCTGCGGTTTTATGAAACGCTTCAACATTGAGACTATCGGATCAATAGTGGAACACCATTGACGAATCTGGTATATATCGAGCCACTATGAAGATCTGCCTGCTAACCTACAGGGGAAATCCTCACTGTGGAGGTCAGGGGGTTTATGTCAAATACCTGAGCAAAGCGCTGACGGAGTTGGGGCATAGGGTGGATGTGGTATCCGGCCCGCCCCACCCTGTTTTATTTCCGGGTATCGACAATATCCGGATCCCCTCGTTGGATTTATACAATCCCGATCATCTCTTTCGGAAACCTGCATTGAGTGAACTTCTGGACCCCATTAACCTGTTGGAATGGTTGAGCGTGATTACCATGGGATTTCCGGAGCCGTATACCTTTGGAAAAAGGGTGTGCAAATTTATGTTGAAGCGGATAGACCGGTACGACATCGTTCACGATAATCAAAGCCTTTCTTATGGCATAGAAAAAATCAGCCGGCATATACCCACTGTAGCAACAGTTCATCATCCCATCACCATAGACAGAGATATTGCAGTCAAATCCACATCATCTTTCTTTAAGAAACTCCAGCATCTTCGCTGGTACTCTTTTATCGGCATGCAGAAACGGGTTTCAAGAAAGCTCGACCGAATCATAACCGTTTCCAAACGCACCCGGAAAGACATCGGCAGAGAGTTTTCCATTCCCGTTGATAAAATAGAAGTGGTTTTCAACGGTATCGATGCCCGGCAATTCAGACCCATGCCTGAAGTATCAAGGGAACCGTTTCGAATCATTACCACCAATAGTGCGGATACCCCTCTCAAGGGATTGAAATATCTTTTAAGAGCCATCGCCCGATTATCGGAACGACAAAAAATTCGATTGGTGGTTATCGGCGTGCCCCAGAAAAATGGGATTTCAGAAGATATAAAAGAATTATCCCTTGAAGAAATTGTCACGTTTACCGGCCGTATCAGCCATTCCGATCTCGTGATGCAGTATGCCAAAGCGTCGGTTGCCGTTGTTCCATCCGTATATGAAGGATTCGGATTTCCGGCCGGGGAAGCAATGGCTTGCGGCCTGCCTGTGGTCAGCACATCCGGGGGTGCGCTTCCGGAAGTGATTGGAGACTCAGGGATACTGGTCCCGCCCGGGGATGCCGATGCCTTGTCATTGGCTTTATGGGAGCTTCTCCAAAACAAAGCCATGGCCGCATCTTTCGGTGCCGCAGGTATGAATCGGGTGAAGCGCATGTTTGCCTGGGAAAACACGGCAAAAAACACGGTTGAGATCTATAAGGAAGCCATCCGTGAATACCGTAGATTTAAATAGGCTGGATATACGATCCGGATACCGTCTTCTTGATATCGGCTGCGGCAACGGCCGGCATATGGGTGAAGCGATCCGGATAAAAGGTGTATCCATCATCGGCGTCGATATCAATATGAATCATCTTCTCGAAGCAAAAAAACGGTTGAATGATTTGGGAAAATTAGGTTTCGGCAGAGGCTCATGGGGGTTTAATGTCGCTGAAATCACACGACTGCCGTTCAGGGACCATTCGTTTCACGCTGTGATCTGCTCGGAAGTTCTGGAACATATCGTAGAAGAGAAAACCGCCGTTTCCGAAATCTCCCGTCTTTTGAAACCGGGCAGGTTTCTCGCCCTCAGCGTCCCCAGATATTTACCGGAACGGATCTGCTGGAAATTATCCCCTGAATATCGAAAGACCCAAAAGGGACACATACGAATTTATACGAAGCGGCGATTGAGATCCCTCATACGGGATTCAGGATTGCTTCTTTATAAAAGCCATTACGCTCACAGCCTTCACACACCCTACTGGTGGCTTAAATGCCTGGTGGGTCCATCTAAAAATTACAACCGATGGGTCAATCTGTATCATCGTTTCCTGATGTGGGATATGATGGCAAAGCCCCGGATAACCCAATGGCTGGAGAAGATCCTGAATCCGTTATTGGGAAAGAGCATCGTTCTTTATTTGAAAACACCGAATTCGGGATCACGGACATTACCTGCGCTAAGGAATCCTAAAATGGCAAACCAAAGCGAAACATG
>DUZK01000227.1 GCA_013349495.1 Deltaproteobacteria bacterium | reverse complement strand
TACAAGTGAACTAAAGTTTGAAGTGCCTAAAGTTAAGGTATCGCTTTGCTCTATCTTTTTTTATAAAAAGGATAGAATTCCACAACTTTAGGCATTTTAGGCACTTCTTTGAGCAGCTTATTATTGCATTAAAAAATATTCTGCCAAAAAAAGCACAAAAATAACAGTTAAGGGCCTAATCGTATAAGTAGAATTCCCTGCTTTTTTCTTTAAAAGCGGTCAATTCGGGTTGCCACGACTTTTCAATATCCTCTATTTCTTCAAAGGATTCAATCCGTTGTCGAATTTTCGTATCACCGATAATCAGATCAATGGGAAGCCTTTCATATTCATACTCGTATGGTGGAGATTTCCATTTGAACTGATCCGCATAAAGGTATCGGAGCGCCCGAAGCAGCGCCAGGGTGATACAGTACGGTTTGTACGCATTCGGATCGACAACATGGATCTGAAAGCCGCGGCAAAGGACTCCTTGCCATTTGTTGGATGTGGGCTCAAATGCAACGGGGCGGAGAAAGATGCCGGTCATTGGGTATTTATCTAAAAATTCCAGAAGGTTAAGAGCGTCAAAAAAGGGCGCACCGAATATTTCAAAAGGCTGAGTGGTTCCGCGGCCTTCGGAGACATTGGTCCCTTCCCAAATTACCTGGCCGGGATAAACCGCTGCCGACACCGGTGTGGGGAGATTCGGGGACGGCGGAATCCACGGCAAACCGGTATCATTATAGTACATGGACCGGCTCCACCCCTTCATGGGGGTGACGGAAAGTTTGCTGTCAATTTCAAACGTTGAATTCATAAACAGGGCCAGCTCGCCCATGGTCATCCCATGACGCATGGGTATCGGATACCGCCCCACAAATGAAGCACAATCCGGGGCAAGGCAGTTTCCTTCAACCTGCAAGCCCCCGATGGGGTTCGGACGATCCAGTATCACCACCTGTATGCCCGTTTGCCGGGCAACTTCAAGGCAATAGGATACGGTACTGGCAAAAGTGTACACCCGGGTTCCCACATCTTGAAGATCCACCAGCAGGGTATCGATAAGATCGAACATTTCATGGGTGGGGATTCTCGTTTGGCTGTAGAGGCTGAAGGACGGTATCCCCAGGACAGGATCTTCGGAATGATCCGATTCGATCATGTTGTCTTGTTTTTCATTGAAGAAGCCGTGTTGGGGAGAGAAAATGGCTTTGAGCTGCCCCGGAAATCGATGGGCAATTAATCGGCCGGCATGCTGAAATTTCGGATTTACGGAAGCGGAATTGCATAAAAGTCCCAATCGATTTCCTTTGATCCATTTTGGAGGAAATGCAATGAAGTGTTCCAAACCGGTTTGAACAGAAGGAATCACACTACCTAATCCTTAGATTTGTGTTTATTAACCCTTATACGGGTTCACCTATTGTGGTATAATATACGGTCTGTTGAATATAAAGGAATAAAATGCATCAAAGTCAAGCCGAAAGGTGATCTTTTTTTATCTGCTTGACATCACCTGAAATTATAAATAAAAATTCAGTTTGATTTTTTACGTTGAGAGCAGACCTGTTTATGGAATTCGATCTTGAGGGAATTGTAATAATAGTTGGCAACTACGGCAGTGGAAAAACAGAAGTTTCCATTAACTTGGCGGTCCGGCAAAAACTTTCGGGAATGGACGTGAGGATTGCAGACCTTGATCTGGTCAATCCCTATTTCCGTACCCGAGAGGCCAAAGCAGCCCTTTCCGGTTTCGGTATCGAAACGGTTCTTCCTCCCCGAGAATACCTTAAGGCAGATCTTACCTATTTAAGCCCTGTGGTCGCAGGGATGATAAGAGAACCGAGCCGGCTGACCCTGTTGGATGTTGGGGGAGACGGTGTGGGCGCCACCGTGCTCGCTTCGCTTGCCGACTCCCTGAGAACCCAGCCGGTGAAAATGATTCAGGTGGTGAACCCGTTTAGACCTTCAACGGAAACACAAGCAGGGTGTCTCAAGATTAAAAAGGAAATTGAAACGACTTCCAGACTGAGCGTTGCCGGATGGATCGGGAATTCAAATTTAATGGATGAAACGGTCGCTGCGGATATCCATAGCGGATACGAATTCGTGAAAGAGTTGGCCGACCACAGCGGGCTTCCGCTCCATTTTGTTACGGCTGAAGAAAGATTGTTGCCGGACATCGACTTGACCCGATTTGCCTGTCCGGTGCTGCCGATTCAAAGACAGCTGGTTCCGCCATGGAGGCGGGCGGAAAGCATGGGTGAAATTCGAGGCCCTTTGAATCGGATTGTGTCCGGATAAAGGTTTCGGGTGTCGGGTTTCAGGTGTCAGGAAACGGTAGCGGAATGAGAATATCGAATATCGAACAGAAAATTTAGAACCGCAGAAGTGTAAGAAAACTTCGAAATTCGACATTCCATGTTCAGTATTCTGCGGTTCAAAAAGAATTCTAAATTTCAACATATTAAGAATCTGAGAGATGGATCTGTAAAATGAACCAACAAGAATCTTCAGAATAAAATTCGCCAAGGGAGTATGTATTTATGGGATATAAGCATATCATTGACAAGGAACGCTGCAAGGGATGCAGCCTTTGTGTAAACGTCTGCCCAAAGAATGTATTGGAGATCTCCAGGGAGGTGAATGTCAAGGGATATTTTCCTGCTTATCAGGCTCGACCGGAGGATTGTATCCACTGTACCGCCTGCTGCATTATGTGCCCGGATGTCGCCATTACCATACTAGAGACGGTTGAAGATGCAGCAACCCAAGAATAGACGGAGGAATTATGGCCAAGATATTAATGAAAGGAAATGAAGCAATTGCAGAGGCTGCGATTCGGGCGGGTTGCCTGAACTACTTCGCCTATCCCATCACTCCGCAAAGCGAAGTCGCCGAATATTTATCCTGGCGTCTGCCCGAAGTCGGGGGAGTGTTCTTGCAGGGAGAAAGCGAAGTGGCGGTATCCTATATGGTTTTCGGCGCTTCGGCCTGCGGCGAGCGGGTGTTCACCACATCATCCAGCCCCGGCATCAGCTTGATGAGCGAGGGGATCAGCTATATTGCGGCAGCTCAATGCCCGGCGGTCTTTGTAAACATCATGCGAGGGGGACCGGGCCTCGGGGGAATTTTGCCGTCCCAGGCGGACTATAACCAATCCGTTAAAGGCGGTGGTCACGGGGATTATCGAATGCTGGTGTTGGCCCCGGCCAGTGTTCAAGAAGCCGCTGAAATGACCATGATGGCATTCCCTCTGGCTGAAAAATACCGGAATCCGGTGATGATCCTGGGCGACGGGCTGATCGGTCAAATGATGGAACCGGTTGAATTTTCCGAAGAATTAATAGCCGAGCCCAGCAATAAAGATGAATGGGCCACCAGCGGCATGGATACGCGTAAAAGCGACAAGCGGAATCTTGTCAAGACCCTGTATCTGGTCCCCGAGGAACTGAACGAACACAATCTCTTTCTTAAGGCGAAATACGACCGGATGGAACAGGAAGAAGTTCGATTTGTTTCTTACAATATTGATGCTGACTATACGGCACTGATCGTGAGTTACGGCACCATGAGCCGGGTGTGCCAAACCGCCATCGATAACCTGAAAGATGAGGGGATCGAGGTGGGCATGATTCGACCCCAAACCCTTTTTCCCTTCCCGGAAAAAGCAGTGCTCGATGCTGCCTCAAAGGAGGGGTGTAAAGTCGCCTTCAGCATTGAAATGAGTATGGGACAGATGCTGGAAGATGTGGAACGGTCGGTTAAGGGACGATGCCCGGTTCGATGGTATGGCAAATGTGGAGGAGAAGTTCCGACTCCCGAAGAAGTCGTGGATGTTGTCAAATCGAATATTTAACGTTCGATAAAACAAGGAGCAGACAATGGGTAAAACTTATCAAAAACCAGAGGCACTTTCCGACGCCTATACGCATTATTGTCCGGGGTGTACCCACGGCATTATTCACCGGCTGGTGGCTGAGGTCATCGATGAGCTGGGGATTCGCAGAAAAACGGTGGGCATTGCACCGGTGGGATGTGCGGTGCTGGCGTATAATTACTTTACATTCGATTTTCAGGAGTCGGCCCATGGAAGAGCACCTGCCATGGCCACCGGGATCAAGCGGGTGCGACCGGATCTGATGGTGTTCACCTATCAGGGGGACGGCGACCTGGCAAGCATCGGAATTTCCGAAATTATTCACTCCGCCAACCGGGGAGAGAAGTTCACGACCATATTCGTAAACAACGCGATCTATGGAATGACCGGCGGCCAGATGGCGCCCACCACCATGCCGGAGCAGCGGACCACGACATCACCCGCGGGCAGGGATGTTTCAAAACAAGGTATGCCGATTCGAATGGTGGAAATGCTCTCCACCCTCGCAACCCCGGCATATCTCTCTAGGCAAACGGTCATCCGGCCCAAATATGTCATGAGAGCGAAGAAAGCGATCAAGAAAGCCTTTGAGTATCAGGTGGAAGATCGATGTTTCAGTTTGGTGGAACTGATCAGTACTTGTCCCACCAACTGGGGAATGACACCGCAGGAATCCATCGATTGGACCGAGAATACGCTGCTGAAATACTACAAACTTGGTGAATACAAGTCACCCGAATCAACGGAGGAAGCATAATGCAAAGCGAAGTCATGTTTGCCGGATTTGGCGGGCAGGGGATTTTACTCAGCGGAAAGATTCTTGCCGAAGCGGCCATGGATGAAGGCTATGAAGTCGGTTGGGTGCCCTCCTACGGCCCGGAAATGCGAGGCGGCACCGCATACTGCACGGTGGTCATCGGCGACCGGCCCATCGGATCTCCAATCATAAAAAACCCCATGCACCTGGTGGCAATGAACCGGCCGTCGCTTGAGAAGTTCGCCCGCATTGTGAAACCCGGGGGGGTGGTATTCATCAACAGTTCCCTCATATCGGTGGGGTCCGGACGGGATGACATTGACGAGCTGAAGGTACCGGCCACGGAAATTGCGAAAAATCTGGGCAACGAAAGGGCTGCAAACATCGTGGCGCTGGCTGCATTTGTGGCACGGAGCAAGATCGTTGATTTCGAGGTGCTTAAGAAAACGGTAAAAGCTGAGTTTGCGAAAAAGGAAAAATTTATTCCGCTCAATATGGCGGCATGTGAGGAAGGGCGGAAAGCGGCAAGTAAATGATTCTTGATGCTCGATACTTGACACTCGATATTTAAATTGATCCTGTACCCCATTCCACACCCGCCATCGAGAATCCAGTGTCCAGTATCGAGTATCGATCGGTTTTACCTGAAAAGAGAAGATGAATGAAATGAAACTAACTGTTCCGGATTATATTCTATCCATAACGCCGTATCCGCCCGGTAAACCCGTCGAGGAGCTGCAGCGGGAAACCGGTATCGAGCGGACCATCAAACTCGCCTCCAATGAGAATCCGTTGGGGCCGTCTCCGCTGGCAATTAAAGCCATACAAGCGGCCACCGGCCGGGTCCATCGATATCCCGACGGCGGCGGATACGACCTTGTTCAACGGCTTTCAATCCATCATAAGGTGGATCCCCGGTGTATTGTATTGGGCAATGGATCGGATGACATGATCAGTATGCTCACCCGGGCATTTTTACAAAAAGGAGATGAGGCGATTGCCGGCACCCCGTCATTTCTGATGTACGAGATTATGGTTCGATCTGCAGGCGCCACCCTGATCCAGGTGCCGCTGAGAGAGCTTGCCATTGATCTTGATGGCTTTCTGAAGAAAATAACGCCCAAAACGCGAATGGTATTTATCTGTAATCCGAACAATCCGACAGGCATGGCTGTCAACCGGAAAGCGTTTGAAAATTTCCTTAGTGAAGTCCCACCGAATGTGGTTGTGGTAATGGATGAAGCCTATATCGAATTTGCCAGAGAACCTTCCGTGGCACGGGGCATGGATTATTTTGGCGGAGATTTTCCGTTGGTTGAACTTCGGACATTTTCCAAAGCCTACGGCCTGGCCGGGCTCCGGGTCGGCTACGGAGTGATGCCGAAAGAGATCGCCGACATCATCCACAGGGTTCGACAACCGTTCAACGTAAACCTTCTCGCACAGCTGGGGGCTGTTGCCGCCCTTGAAGATGAAGCGTTTCTTAAAAAAACCGTACGACTGACCCATGACGGATTGGACTATCTTTATAACGAACTGGACAAGATAGGAATAACCTATTTTCCCACGCAAACGAATTTCTTTCTCATCGATTTGAAAAAGAACGCAGACGTCGTATTTCAAGATCTTCTAACGCATGGCATCATCGTCCGCTCCATGTCATCTTATGATTATCCCACCTACATTCGCATCAATGTGGGACTTCCGGAAGAAAACCGTCTTTTCATTGAGGCATTGAAAAAGGTGCTTTCGTGAAGCCTTTGATTATCACCATTGACGGGCCTGCGGGTGCTGGAAAAACCACAGTCAGTCGAATGCTTGCCCGGCGATTGGGGTTTCGGTATATCGATACCGGAGCACTTTATCGGGGTGTGGCGCATGCGGTGAAGGCAGCGGGGATCGAACCGGATGATGACGAAAAGCTTCGCGATTTATGCCGGTCTTTGAAATTGCAGCTGAAGACAACCGAAGACGGGCTTAGGGTATTGTCCAATGGTGCGGATATTACCGACGATATCCGTACTCCGGAAATCACCATGCTTGCATCGGCGGTTTCAGCCCGGCCGG
Source organism: Deltaproteobacteria bacterium (assembly GCA_013349495.1). Taxonomy (GTDB): domain Bacteria; phylum Desulfobacterota; class Desulfobacteria; order Desulfobacterales; family SURF-15; genus DUZK01. Next base: position 287 of record DUZK01000227.1, on the reverse strand, counting down.
TGATCAGAGCGTACCTGCTTGACTTGCAGAGGGATCTGGGCAGGGAGAAAAACATCGTTATTGAAGGGCGCGATATGGGCACGGTGGTTTTTCCGGACGCGGATGTAAAGTTTTTTTTAGATGCCTCAACCGATATTAGAGCCCGGAGAAGACATGAAGAATTAAGAGATGCTTCCGGTGTACCGTATGAAACGGTAAAGGCCGACCTTGTGAAGCGCGATGAGAATGACAGTACAAGGGAGTTGGCTCCGCTAAAACCGGCAGCAGATGCCGTTCGGGTCGATTCC
>DUZK01000226.1 GCA_013349495.1 Deltaproteobacteria bacterium | reverse complement strand
TTTTTCAACAATGGTTACGGGGAAACCCTGGTCGGCCAAGCTGAGAGCCGCGGTCATGCCGGCCACGCCGCCACCGACAATAAGCGCAGACTTATGAATATCCACCGAAATGTCGGGGATAGGCTCCAGAAAAGGCGCTTTGGCAACCGACATTCTGACAAGATCTTTGCATTTTGCCGTAGCGCTTTTTCTATCCCCTGAGTGGACCCATGTGCACTGATTTCTAATATTGGCCATATCAAAGAGGTAAGGATTCAGGCCGGCCTTGCGCAGGGTTTCCTGAAACAACGATTCATGTGTCACGGGTGTACATGCGGCGACAACAATCCGGTTTAAGTTCTGCTCCCTGATAATCTCCGCCATTTTATCCTGAGTATCCTGGCTGCAGGAAAAGAGATTTTCTTCCACGTATACAACATTGGGTAGCTCCTTGGCGAACTCGACGATGGCAGGGACATCGGCGAATCCGCCGATATTGATCCCGCAATTGCATACAAACACACCGATGCGAGGGGCCTGACTCTTTACATCATTTTCATCAGGGAATTCGGTTTTTTTGACAAGCGAACCTCGGGCGGATGCCAGGTCAACACCGGCGCTGCAGGCGGCTGCGCTGGCCTCCATGACCGACTCGGGGATGTCCTTAATACCCTGCATCGCACCGGCCACATAGATACCCGGTCTTGATGTGGTAACCGGCAGCAAATCGTCGGTCTGAACAAAATTAAACTCGTTAAGCTCCAGGCCCAGCTTCTTGCACAATTCTATCGCGGAATCCGCCGGCGCCATACCGACAGACAGCACCACCATATCAAAATCCTCGGTTATGATTTCGCCGGACTCGGTCACATAACGAAGATTGAGCGTGCCCGTAGCATCAGCCTCGGTTATGGTGTGGACCCTGGAGCGAACGAATCTTACACCTTCGGCCTTTGCCCGCTCATAGTATTTTTCAAAATCCTTTCCGTGGGTCCGCATGTCCATGAAAAATATGGTGGGCTCAAAATTGCTTCCCAGATGCTCTCTGGTGATCACGGCTTCTTTGATCGCATACATACAGCAGACAGAAGAGCAATATTCATTGTCACATCGGTTCAAGTCACGGGAACCGATGCACTGAAGCCAGGCGATCTTTGCAGGTTCTTTATTGTCCGACGGTCGCATAACGTGCCCGGCGAAAGGTCCTCCTGCAGATAAAATCCTTTCAAACTCTATACTTGTAACGACGTTGGGGAATTTACTGTACTGATAGCTGTCAACGCCTGAGGGGTCAAAAGGTTTATACCCGGCGGTAACTATCACCGAGCCCACCTGAAGCGTAATCGATTCTTCCTTATCATCAAACTTAATAGCTCCTGAGGGACAGAACTTTTCACAGGCTTTGCATTTACCCTTTCCTTTCTTAAAATAGATACACCGGTCCGCATCAATGACATATTTCAAGGGAACGGCCTGGGGATAAGGGACATAAATCGCTTTTCTTTTGGACAGCCCCATGTTGAATTCATCGGCTGTTTTGGCTGGACATTTTTCAGCGCATATCCCGCAGGCAATGCATTTTTCAATGTCCACATAACGAGGAGATTTTTTTATTGTGACAAAAAATTCCCCTTTCCTACCCTCAACGGCGGTTATCTCGGAAAGGGTTAAAAGTTCGATATTTGTATGCCGGCCGACCTCGACCAGTTTGGGTGAAATAATTCACATGGAACAGTCATTGGTTGGGAAGGTCTTGTCCAGCTGAGCCATTACACCACCGATAGCCGGTGATTTTTCCACCAGATAGACATAATAGCCGGAATCGGCCAGATCAAGGGAGGCTTGCATGCCGGTAATCCCTCCGCCGACAACCATCACCGACCCAAAGATTCTATTCGTCATAATAACCCCCATAAGTTTTCCGGATAAACCGGGAATCCGAAGCACAAAATACGAAACCCTATTGAAATTCAAATTGTACGAAACCTCGATATGTTCGTGTACTTTGGCTTTTCAATGGCTTTCAAAAGGAAACCGGCAACATTTCTCCTCAGCTCCTCGTAAGGGAGGACCGTTCTTCCGTCCCGGAACAGGTTCCGCACATATTCGGAACCGGTTATGGAGACCACTTCTTCGTAATCAAAGGGCAGATCGATGCCAATAAGCTTTTTTTGATGAAAGCCGTTCTTTTTCCCATCTGCCTTTTTCTTCTTAAATTCAATTACATTGTTTTTCATGGTCGCCTCTCTTTCACCGGAATGCTTTAGTGCTTTTCTGCTGTACGAAATAAAGTCCTTACCAGCCGATCCCAGGAAATCTCGGGAAAATACCCAAATATGTCGTCAATCGGTTCACCACCTGTGGCCGCCAATTGCTTGTAGCTGGGCCCTAAGAGTTCAAGAAGATTTTGACTCTCCTTTTCCATCCACTGGAAACACTCCTTGCCGGAATAGAGACCTTCCAGATCAGGCTTGATGTTTGCAGGGTCCAGCATGAATAACCAGCCGTTATGGTATGGATCATCGTGTGCGACGGCTGGCTGCTTTAAAACTTTATCATTTACAGCGCAAACGGTTCCGGACACAGGAGATTGCATGGGGGCTTTTTTATCATTGCGGATCAATACACACCCGATTTCTCCTTGTCTTAAAAATACGCCTACCGGAGGGAGATTTATGGCATCCGCCGCCCCTAAAACCTTGGATGTAAAATCGTCTGCGCCGACTTTAATACGTCCATCATCTTCAATGTGTACCCATGAATGTCCGAAATGATAATAGTAATCCTCAACCATTCGATACCCAGATACGTTTTTGTATACCGATCTTTCAGAGGTTCCCACCTGAGTTTCCTTATCCAGGAGTTCATGAACAGTACAATGATCGCATTTATAATTACCGGGACATTCCTCAGGAGACTCTATCCGTCCTGATAAAAAGTGGATGCACGGTCTTGCAGCGATTTTATATTTTTCTTTCACATGTCTCAACCAGTACGCTTTCCTTTCTTTTTGATCCGGAGCGATTTTTTCGCCCATGGCAGATATCATAGCCCGGTCGAACGGACAATTGTAGCAATCATAGTCATAATCACATAGCCTGAAATTAATGACTCCGGCTCTCATCCAGACACATTTGTCCTCAGCCAAATAAAAACCCGGAATATTCTTCTTGACTTCTTCATACGGGACGTAGGCTAGACCGTCACGGCTCATAAGTCGAACATATTCCGGCCCGGTTACCGCCGCCACCTCTTCATAATCAAAGGGTTGATCTATGCTAATGAGATTTTTTGTGCGTAATCTTTTTGATGGCCAAGCCGCCTTTTTCTCTTTCCGATTAGATGTATTGTGTTTCATTAAAAAACCCCCCTTTTTATGGCGCGTTAATAGCCTTTTGGAATTGAAACTAAACGCCACCACTTTTTCCAAACTTGCAAGATTCAGGTATTCAACTTAATTGCAATGAAAATGCCAAAGTTTATAAGACTTCCGTTTAAAATGTTTACCTATTGGAATTATTGAATTTCTTAGGTTCCAAAAAGAAGGGATTTGACATCGTCTTTTAAAAAGCAAAGGAGAAAATGAAAACTTTGGCTACATCATAAAAAGGGTTGAAGGCGTATTTTATACAAAAATAGATTAAAATCAATCGGATAGATAAGCGTAGCTTATGGCTACACTCCCTGTAGCCATTTAATCTGAATATGGCATTAAAATTTTCGAGAAGGCTTTATAATAAGATTAAACATTTTAGACTCGTGCAATACCCGGATTAACCCGAATTTTCCATGAAGCAAATTGTAATGCCCTGTACCTGCATTGTTTCAACTTTTGAGAAGTTCGGGTTAACTCCTCAACGAAGTTTGTCCTGAAGATAAATTGAGCAATACTCGCAAAGGTCAAGGGATATTTCATCCACTTCATCGATACCTCCTGAAAAGTGCATGAGACACTTTCTATGCTCACAATGAAGCAGATCTAAAAGATGGCCCAGCTCATGAAGCGCCACTTTTGCCGCACGTTCATGAATGATAGATTTGGGCGGGGTAGAACCGTCTGGATTCTTCTCCAATCTAAATAATGAAACCAGACCGCATTGTCCTCCCTGTCTGGCTTCGCCGAAGACGTGGGTAAAAATTGGGATGAAGAGATCCTTATTGAGAACACCGATGACCTTATCATGATTGGCAAAGTGCATGGCCTCCATGGCTTCGATGATAATACCGGCATTATACTGCAACTGTCTTTCATCAAGAGCATCGTCAGGTGGTTCGAAGGGGGGAAGAATTTGAGTGGTAAGCTTGAAACATCCGGTGATATGGTCGGCTATAACCTGCAAAGTAATTTCAGGGACATCTCCCAGCGGTACCACACCGACGGATTTTTTCTTTGAGGTCAACCTTCCGGCCTTTCCAAACGATACCGTTTCATCATTTTGTGCAGCGTGACCCGGTTAATTTCTAAAACTTCGGCGGATTGGGTCACATTCCAGTTGTTCTCTTCAAGAATCTGTTGAATATACACCTTTTCCATTTCGCGTAACGATAGTGTTTTTGAAAACTGCAGATCAGGAGGCCGAATAAAAGATAAATCTTCAACCCCAAGGGTTCGGGATTTGGAAAGTACGACCGCCCTTTCAATGGCATTTTCCAATTCCCGGACGTTTCCCGGCCAATCATAACGTCTTAACAACTCCATTGCATCACGGGTGACATAATCGACATGTTTGGTGGTTTCCTGGCGGTACTTTTTAAGAAAGTGCTCCACCAGCAGAGGAATATCATCCTTTCTTTTCCTCAGGGGAGGAATCTCAATCATGATTACATTGACGCGATAATAAAAATCCTCTCTAAAAGTGCCTGCTGCAACCGCTTTTTCCAAGTTCTTGCAGGTGGCTGAAATGAGCCGAAAATCTACTTCAACAGGTTCTCTGCTTCCAATGCTGGTTATTTCCCTTTCCTCGAGAACTCGCAATAAATTGATCTGCATTTTGGGGCTGATTTCTCCGATCTCATCTAAAAAGAGGGTTCCTCCGGAAACGACCTCCAAAAACCCTTTACGAGCGCGGGTGGCACCGGTGAACACCCCTTTTTGATGGCCAAAAAGTTCACTCTCTAAAAGAGACTCCGGCATCGCTCCGCAGTTGATGGCGATAAAGGGAAGATGGGATCGGCGGCTTTCCGCATGGATGGCTTTAGCCACCAGTTCTTTGCCGGTACCGGTTTCTCCGACAAGCAAAATAGAAGCATCGCTCTGGGCAACCTCTGGAATTAGACTGAAAACTTTCTCAATTTCCGGTGAATGTCCGATAATGTTATCGAACCGGGTGATTTTTCCCAAACGTTCTTTCAGATAGTTGTATTGTGATACGAGTCTCTCTTGAACGGATATCCGTTCCATGACGAGAGAAAGCTGGTCCGGTTTAAAAGGCTTCAGCAAATAATCGGTGGCGCCGATCCGCATGGCTTTCACCGCCGACTCAATGGATCCGTATGCGGTAATAATGACAACGATGGTATCCGGATATTCCGTTTTCACTTTTTCCAACAGTTCGATGCCGTCCATCCCTGGCATCTTGATATCGACGAAAAGAAGCTGGAAAGGATATGTTTCCAGCTTCTCCAAAGCCTCAAAGCCCGATGAAGCTGTCTCCACCACATGGCCGTACTTTTTAAACCAGTGGAAAAGGGATTCCCGGACAATTTCTTCATCATCCACGACCATGATACTCATTTTTTTATCCATAGCCTTCCTCCACTGCTTATGAAAAGAATCTATAGGGCTGGAAAAGTTAAAATGAATAAACTCTCTTTTCCTACCGTGCTGTTTAGTTTGATGCTGCCTTTATGATTTTTAACAATACCGTAAACGATGGATAATCCAAGCCCTGTGCCCTGACCTTCTCCCTTTGTGGAAAAAAAAGGATCAAAAATATGCTCAAGGTTTTCCTTAGAGATTCCATATCCGCTGTCCCGGATCTCTACTCGAATATTTTTTTTGTCAGTTTCAAGTTTGGAAATTATCCGTAATTTTCCGCCGCCTGGCATGGCTTCAATAGCATTGAAAATCAGATTTAGAAAGCATTGTTGCAACTCGTGGTCATCGCCATTTATCATTAATAAACCCGGATACAGACGGGTAATCAGATCGACCTTTCGAAGTTTCATTTTATGGCTTGTCAGGGCAATCACAGCCTCAAGGACTCCGTTAAGATCTATCCCCTTGTATTCCTTGGGACTTTCGCGGGCAAACGAAAGCAGACCGGAAACAATGTTGCCGCAGCGCTCCAATTCTCTGCACATGAGCGCAAGGTGGCTTTTAAACTGCTTCAAGTCCTCAAGGCTCGGTTCACCTTGGGCCAGAATTTCCTGCATGTAATGGCTGAACGTTAACAACCCCTGAATGGGATTGTTGATTTCGTGGGCACAACTGGCTGCAAGTTTTCCCAGGGAAATTATGCGATCTTCCTGGACCAGTTTCTGAAGGTCGGACTTTAATTCACTGACCCGCTTTTCCCAGCGGATTGAAAATTCCTCGGTGATATCCCGCCATATTTCGATAACCTTAAAAATTTCACCATCTTGATCCTTTAGCGGATAGGTGACGATATTGCAGTATGTCGGACCGCCGGCCGAATTACGATGCTCGTGGATGACATGGGAGGAAATCCCGCTTCTCAGAGTCTCCACCATCGGGCAGTTCATCCCGGGCAGCGAACTCGAACATGGAACTTTGAGATCATGGGATACCTGGTAACAAAATGCACCGATGACTTGCCCCCTGGGTTTTCCTACGGCCTGTATGTAGGCCTCATTGGCTTCAGCGATCGTGAAATCGGTATTCAACACGGCAATTTTAGCAGTGCTCTGCTGGATGAGAAAATCGGAAGACATTTTTTCAAGGACCAGTTGCTGTTCCACAGATTTCAGGCGCTTATTGATCTCGAAAAGATTCCTGCATAATCTTCCGATGTTATGTTCCAGCACGCCGATTCTTTTGGGCCTGAGACGGATGATTTCGAGCAGGACGTCC
>DUZK01000225.1 GCA_013349495.1 Deltaproteobacteria bacterium | reverse complement strand
ATATCAGTATCGACGGTCAACTCGGGGCGGTTTACCTGGGGAAAATGAAAATAGAAGAAACCCCGGGGGCGAATGAATAGTGAAGAAAATGGGGGATAAGAAAATTTGAAACTGGGGATAAACGGATTCGGAAGAATCGGAAAGCTTACCGTATGGCATCATGTAAGCCGGAAGTTTTTTAGCGAACTGGTGGTTAACCTGGGGCGGGATGTCGGTCAATCCATTGACGACATCGCTCACTACACAGAAAGAGACTCCACTTACGGAGCCCTTCATACGTTTTTGTACGGCCACACTGCAAAACCGGTGATCAAAGATGTCGACGAAGCCTCCGGATCCATGGTTGTGGACGGGATTCGGGTCCGGTTCCTGAGAGAACACCGGAACCCAAAAGATATTGACTGGGCTCAAGAAGCGGTTCGCCTTGTGGTTGATACCACCGGAAAATTTTGTGATCCAACCTTCCCGCCGGACCATCCCGGCGGTGCTCTGAGAGGCCATATGGAAGGGGGAGCAGACAAGGTCATCATATCCGCTCCATTTAAAATGAAAGATAAAGGGATATCCATGCCGGAAGATGCGGTAACCACGGTGATGGGGGTAAACACGGACGATTATGACCCCAGGATTCACCGCATCGTTTCCAATGCCTCCTGCACCACCACCTGCCTGGCCCATATGATCAAGCCTTTGATTAATTATTTCGGGCCCAAGAAAATTTTATCCGCTTCCATGGCAACGGTCCACGCCTCCACCGGGTCACAGGAAGTCCTGGATCGATTGCCCGGGGCAGGGAAAAAAGACCTCCGAAAAAACAGGAGTGTCATGAATAATATTATTCTAACCACCACCGGTGCGGCAGACACTTTGCGGCTGGTCATCCCCGAAATGGAGCAGATCGGTTTTATTGCAGAATCGGTGCGGGTTCCGGTTACCAGCGGTTCGTTGATTATCCTGGTGGTGAATCTTCAGGAAGAGCTCACCGGGGAACCCATCAAAAGAGACCTGATCAATCAGATTTACCGGAAAGCGGCAGCGGAAGGCCCAAACGGGTATCTACACTATACGGATAAGCAGAATGTGTCCGTGGACATCATCGGTCGGCCACGGGCGGCGGCCATTATCGAAGGACACGAAACACACCGGCGAACCGCAGAGGTAACCATAGATCTCAAAAAAATACCCGGATTGGATAAAAACGGCCTTTCCATGTTTAAAGACCAAATCATACGGGTTCCGGTAACCCAGGCGGTTATCTATGGCTGGTATGATAATGAAATGGGCGGCTATGTGAACATGCTGGCGGATCGGACCGTTTCCATTGCGGAAGATATGTGAGGCCGTTTTAAAGCGGAGGTCAGCGGTTTAGAGCTCTGCCATGATCGATGCACTGATTCCGGAGTCGTAGGCGCAAGGTTTCAGGGGTAAAAGATGTTTGGTGTTTGAACTATACACTCCGCTTTGATTATTCTATTTCTAACGTCAACCTCTTGAAATCTAAAGTTTATCCCAAAATATCTGGAGTTGTGAATATCGAATATCGAACAAGGAATTAAGAACCGCAGAAGTGATGTGAAAACTTCGAAATTCGGCCTTCCTTGTTCGGGATTCTGCGGTTCAAAAACTTGGGACCAAGGCCTATCCCACTGGGTCGGGATCTTTACTTTCTCATTTCATACGCCGCATTAGAAAGCATAGCAAATTCCTCCTTCGTAAGTGTTTCCGCTCGTCGGGTCGGATCGATGCCGATGCTGCTCAATACCCGGGCAGCGTCTTTTGCATCCTGAAAATACGCGCTTGTGCCCAACGCATTTTTCAATGTTTTTCTCCGTTTGGAAAACGCGGCCTTTATGACATTGAAAAAAAGATCTTCCTCCTTAACAAATTGGTCCATCCAATTGTTAAAAATAATTTCTAGAACTTCGGAATCGATTTTGGGTCTTGGAAAGAATTGGGACGCTTTCACTTCCGCAATGGATTTGATGTCCGCACAGGACTGGAGCATGGCCGAGATCCTTCCATAATCCTTTATCCCCGGATCAGCCGAAATCCTTCGAGCCAATTCCTTTTGGAACATCAAGATTGCTCGTTTCAATGCGGACCGGGATTTGATCAAATGAACAAGAACTTGCGAAGAAATATTATACGGCAGATTTCCGAACACGATGAGTTTACTACCGGCCATTTCCATTATTTCATGTATATCCGTCCGTAGAATGTTGTGACCCATGATGGTCACATTTTCTATGCCGTGAGAATCGAGCTCTGCTTTTAACAGCAAGGTGAGTGATTGGTCGATCTCTATTGCATATACGCTACTCGCCGCACGAGATAAAGGGATGGTCAACGCACCCAAACCGGCCCCGATTTCAAGAACAATATCTCCCGGGTTGATCTTTGAACGGGAGACAATCATATCGGCAGTGGAAGGATCGATGAGAAAATTCTGGCCCAGTTGCCGCTTCGGGTGCAATTGCCAGTAATTGAGTAATCTTCTAGGTGATGTCATGGTTTGATCTTGAAGATTGTTCTATACGGTCCTGCCCTGCTTGCCTTCTGAGCTGCAATCTTTGAAACACGGATCGCGTGATAAAAAATGCCGCAATTCCAAACGGGATGCCGATTATGATTCCCCCGCACATAATGGCGGCTGTAACTTCAGCCCCCATCTCCAAAATTTCAGAAACCGGCATACCTTTCAGATCGGCAGATATATCTAGACGGAATAAAAGGGCGCCGAGCTTATAACTTCCAAAATAAAATAACGGGATGGTCACCGGATTGCCGAACCACACGCCCACTATCGCAGCCGGTTTGCTTGCTTTAAAAATGAAGGCCAGGGCGATCGCAATTGCGGTATGAAAAGGTATTGTCGGTGTAACCCCGATAAAAACGCCTATGGCCATGCCTTTTGCAACATAGGTGGGGTCTCCTTTGAGTTTTTTTACGCGGTCGAGAAAAGCCCTTACGTTTCCTTTAAAGTCCAACCCTCCCGGGGTTCGGGGCGCTGTCTTATTTTTCGAGTCTTCGTTCATGTCTGATTTTCTATCGATTTTATTTTGAAAAGTCACAATGGAATACTTATCCTTTCTATTAAGAAAACTTAACCCGGATAATCCGGAAAAGTGCTCAAAAACAATTTGCCACAAAGTCACAAAGACACAAAGATTTATATTTTTCTTCGTGCCTTACTGTCTTGGTGGCAGAATGAAAAAAGTTTGCCATAATAAACACAAATTCAGGAATGAAGACCCGAATTCTTTGATTAAGGTAGCACAGTCATTTCGGGTTTTCAATCTCATCTTCAATGAAGGATTACTTGTTTTATTCTTTTTCTTGACTTTTACTGAATTTTTAAATAGCATTCAAATTAGATGTGAGGAATCTTTGCTGTAAAGTGTGCTGAAATAAAACCAAGGAGGAAAAAAATGGCGAAGCGAAGAGGAAAATCGGTAAGTTTCGATGCAATGGTGAAGTTTTTCATGCAGTCCTACAACATTCCTACGAGAAAAGATGTCGAAAAGCTGTTGGTGCGTCTTGACCGCTTGGAAGATCTGATTAAATCCCGAGCCGGTTCAGGAACCCGGGGACGTATCGCACGGAAGGTAGTAGTGGGCGAGCGAAGAGGTCCCGGCGGAAAGACGGCCTCGGATACTGTTTTAGATATCGTTAAAAGAAGTCGAAGCGGTGTGGGGTTTTCAGACATTCAGGCCAAGGCCGGTTACGACGAGAAAAAGCTTCGAAATATAATATTTCGCCTCAACAAACTCGGTCGTATCAAACGCAAAAGCCGCGGCCTCTACATGACAGATTAGCGCCATTCGGTTATAGGTATTTTCTTCCATCCTGGCGTTCGTATTATTGTTCTCGATACCCTCCAGGTTGTAGCCTGGAACTACGACTGTATGTAACGATGCGTGAGACTTCAGTTGACGATACTCCTGTTTGTAAAGAAGGTGACCATCTTTGCGGATATGAAGTGAAGCGGGTTGCCCGGCTTAAAGATGTCAATTCAATTCTTTATGAACTCGGGCATATTGCCACGGCAGCGCATCACATCCACATTCAGAACGGGGATGCTGAAAATACCTTCGGTGTCGCTTTAAAGACGGTGCCCGAGGACTCCACGGGGGTTGCCCATATTCTTGAACATACCGTCCTGTGTGGTTCGGATAAATACCCTGTAAGAGATCCCTTTTTTTCCATGCTGAAGAGAAGTTTAAGCACGTTTATGAACGCGTTTACTTCTTCGGATTGGACCATGTATCCGTTCTCCACACAGAACAGGAAGGATTTCTTTAATCTCATGGCGGTCTATCTCGACGCCGTCTTTTATCCTAAACTCGATGCCCTCAACATCAAACAGGAAGGGCATCGCTTAGAGATAGAGGCTGATCCCGATACCGATAGTAAAGACTCTCTGGTCTACAAAGGGATCGTCTATAATGAAATGAAAGGGGCGATGTCATCGCCGGCGCAAGTGATGACTCGCTCTCTTTTTGAGGCGCTTTATCCGGGGACAACCTACCGTTTCAACTCCGGAGGCGATCCGAAATATATCCCGCAGCTTACCCTTGATGGGATTAAATCATTTCATGGAAGATATTACCATCCAAGCAACGCCTTTTTTTATACATACGGCGATATACCCTTGAGTGAAAACCTTTCCTTTATCAACGAATCCGTCTTGAAGAATTTTGACCGAATCGACCCGAAGACAAAAGTTCCATCGCAGCAGAGGTGGAATCAGTCGAAAACCGTTACCTATTACTATCCATTTGCAAAGGATGAAGATCCTGAAAAAAAATGCCAGATCTGCGTTGCCTGGTTAGCATCGGATGTAAAAGATCACTTTGAAGTCATTGTACTGACGCTGCTTGAGCAGATCCTTTTGGGTAATGCGGCATCACCCATGCGGAAGGCTCTCATAGACTCGGGTCTTGGTTCTTCGCTGTCGGATGGAACCGGTTATATCTCCGACAATCGGGATACCCTGTTCACATTCGGGTTGAGAGATGTTGCCGCATCTGAGGCAGGCCGAATCGAAGAGATAATTTTTGATGTTTTAAATCGACTGGTAAGAGACGGTATCGATCGGGAATTGATTGATTCCGCTATCCACCAACTGGAATTCCATAGGAAGGAGATCACTAACCGGCCATACCCGTACGGCCTAAAGCTTTTGCTCTCTTTCTCAGGCAACTGGTTTCATGGCGGAGATCCTATAAAAATTCTCAACTTCGCGTCTGATATTGAAAAGATACGAAACGCGGCTTCATCAGGTTCCTTCTTCGAAGAAAGGATAGAAAGGTATTTTCTGAACAACCCCCATCGGGTTCGATTGACATTGATGCCGGATCAGGAGATGGGAGAAAAAGAAGATCGACGGGTAAGGGCCGAGCTGGATGAGATGAAAGCCGGTTTGGGCGCCATGAAGATCGATGAGATTCGAAAAGATACGGAAGCTCTAAAACAGCTTCAGGAAAGAGAAGAAGATCTATCCTCCCTGCCCACCCTGGAGATCGAAGATATTCCCCCTTCAATCAAAATTATTGAGGCGACGGGCAAATATCCCCTGAGCGCTGCCACCTATTTTGAGCAACCCACCTCAGGAATATTCTATTTTACTGCTGCCATAGGAGCTGGTGATTTAGAACAGGAATTTATATCTTATGCTCCGTTTTTCTCTCATGCGTTCACTAAAATAGGAACCGCATTGCACGACTATACAGAGATGGTCCGGAAAATAGATGCCTACACAGGCGGTATGGGATTGTCTACCCATGCGCGTACGCAATTCGGGCATCCGGGTGTCTGCCTGCCGATCATTACGTTTAACGGAAAATGCCTGGTCCGCAATCAGGACCGGATGTTCGAAATTATACAAGAGCTTCTTGCCCACACCGATTTTTCGGATTTAACCCGGCTGAAACATCTCCTGCTTGAATATCGAGCTGGCCTTGAATCCATGGTCATACCCAATGGCCATCGGCTTGCCATGCTGCTGGCTGCCCGCACTTTCACTTCGGCGTCGGCGCTCGATGAGGTTTGGCACGGCATTCACCAGTTGCGGTTTGTCAAATCCATAACCGACGATCTGACGGATTCCCGATTACGGCTTATATCTGAACGATTATCCGCCATTGGGAGCGTATTGCTGAAACGATCCAACTTCAAGATGGCGATGATCGGAGAAGGGGCGGTTTTGGATCAGGCAACACCATCTGCCCGACGCCTTTATGAGAGTCTTGAAGATTCCGATATAAACGGATACCACGAGCCTGAAATAGGAATGGAAGCCGATCTTCCGAGAGAGGGATGGAGCACCGCTACATCAGTGTCGTATGTGGCCCGCGCGTTTCAAACCGTGCGAATGGATCATGAAGATGCCCCGGCACTTTCGGTAATTTCAAAAATGCTTCGTTCAATGTATCTGCACCGCGAAATCCGTGAAAAGGGAGGCGCATACGGCGGGTTTTCCATATACAGCCCGGAGGATGGTCTTTTTTATTTCGCTTCATACAGGGATCCGCACATCCTAAGCACTCTAAAAGCGTATGACGCCGCATTCGATTTCATCAAATCCGGTGCAATAAAAGATGAGGATGTTAAAGAGGCGATCCTTCAAATCTGTTCGGAAATCGATAAACCGGACCCACCCGGACCGGAAGCCCGGAAAGCATTTTACCGAAAGATTATTTCTCTGGATGATGATGCGAGAAAACGATTTAAGCATCAGGTGCTTTCCATGAATCTGGATCGTGTCCGGACGGCGGCTGAGAAATATTTCGATTCAGAAGATCAGAATTACGCGGTGGCGGTAATATCCAGCGAGGATAAGATCAAAGCCGCCGGTGAATCATACCCACTGATCCTTCACAAAATATAAACCGTCTGCAGTTTGACTTTTTGTGAGATCATCATCATACACTTTCCCAAAATAAAAAAGCCCGATCATTTATGGACCGGGCTGAAATTTCTGGCTCCCCAGCACGGACTCGAACCGCGGACCCGATGGTTAACAGCCATCTGCTCT
>DUZK01000224.1 GCA_013349495.1 Deltaproteobacteria bacterium | reverse complement strand
CCAAGAACGCCATTTCGGATGTGGTTGGAAAGAAATTTCACGAAAATGTAAAATACCTCTGTGTCGATGAACATGCTTATCTCTACGGATATTGGTGGATGAGCAATTCCTGGCTCAAGAGCCTGCCGCAGGATCTGCAGGCATTGGTAATTGACGGTGTCACACAGGCGGCTCAAGTAAAAGTGCAGTTCAACAAGTATCTTGATATTACCATGACCGAAGAGTTTCTCAAATCCGGCGGAACCATCTATGTACCCAACGAAGAGGAAAAAGCAACCTTCAAGGCGGCCAAGCCGGTGATCAAGAAATGGTTCATCACCAATATTGCGGATGGTCAGCTCTGGTACGACAAACTGGAGGCTGCGGTTAAAAAAGCCGAAGAAGAGGTGGATGCGGAAATTGCAAAAGTCTTGAAATGACATAATAGGGTTCCGATATCATCCAATCGCCTTTACCATTAAATAAAAATGAAATGGTAAAGGCGATTTCCCTTCCGAGATCTCGTTGAGGATTTCTTTTAACTTGACAGGAAACCCACTTGTCGGACAAATAACAGGGATTGCGGCGACCATACTCTATTGCCGGCGGTATTGACTTGGATTGTTGAAGATTATACCGCGGGCAGACATGAATACCAGAACTCCGGGAGGATAGACCTGGAGTACAAGGGAGGTTAAATATTCGCTTATGCGTGCGCTATATTACTCTCTCAAAGTGTTGGGGCAGATTAATCGGGCCACCCTGCTCTTCTGTAAATATGTGACGATTTTTCTGGTCGCAACCATCACCATCGTGGTGTGTGCCGGTGTCTATTGGCGATATGTCCTTAACAACTCCCTCGCCTGGACGGAAGAGACAGCCAAATTCCTGATGGTATGGATGGTCTTCATCGGCATCCCCATCGCTTTGAAAACCGGCGGTCACGCGGCAATCGATGCCCTTCCCAACGCCCTTCCCGAAAGGGGGCGACAATTCCTCTATACCGCAATCTATCTGGTGATATTGCTGCTTATGGCGGTACTGATCTACCAGGGGTGGGGATTTGCATTGAACGCCAGGACTCAAAATACGGCCACCACCCAGATTTCCATGATGTACGTCTTTGGGGCCATGCCGTTCGGTGGTGTGATCATGTTTTTCGTCTCTCTGGAACTGTTCATAAAGGCCATCGTCGGAATCTTTACTCCATCCGATGGCGTCCACCTGGATGAAATTGATATGGCCAAGGCCTCCCCGGAATAGCGAATAGGAGTGTTCTGATATGCCATTGACTTTCTTTTGGATCTTGCTCGTAACCATGGCGGTGGGAATCCCGATTGCTTTCGGACTTGCCATTGCACCCGTACTCGGATTCATTCTGGCGGATAAAATGGTATTCATGAAGCTGCTCCCCCAGCGGCTGTTCCTTGGCATCAACCAGTTTCCGCTGCTTGCCATACCACTGTTTCTCCTGGCGGGAGAGATAATGAATATCGGGGGAATCACCCTGCGTCTGGTTCGTTTTGCCAATGTGCTGGTCGGTCATTTCCGCGGTGGACTGGCTCACGTGAACATCGTGGCCAGCATTCTGTTTGCCGGTCTGAGCGGTTCCGCCGTGGCCGACACGTCCGCACTGGGTTCGATTCTCATACCGGCAATGGAAAAAGACGGGTATACGACCCGTTTTTCTGCGGCGGTGACGGCCGCATCCTCGGTAATCGGTCCGATCATCCCTCCGAGTATTATTATGGTCATCTACGGCCTGGTCATGAGCACGTCGGTTGCAGGATTGTTTCTTGCCGGGTTTGTCCCCGGCCTGATGATGGGCGGCGGAATGATGATTGTAACAGCATTCATTGCGAAAAGAAGAAATTTTCCCAAGCGGGATGCCATGTCTTCCTTTAAGGAAATGTGGCAGGCATTCAAGGGTGCCTTTTTACCGCTGCTGACCCCTGTCATCATATTGGGCGGCATCCTTTCCGGTGTTTTCACGCCCACCGAAGCCGCCGGTGCGGCGGTCGCCTATGCTCTTTTCCTGAGCTTTGTTGTACTTCGAACGATAAAACTGAAAGATCTGATGGGGGTGTTTTATCGCACGGGTGTAGCATCGGCAGCTATTTTATTCGTGGTGGGAACCGCCACGGTATTCGGCGGTATCGTTACCATATCGGGCCTGCCGGTGAAGATTGGCAATTTTGTGTTCTCCATTACAGACAATACATACATATTATTGCTTTTAATCAACATCCTGCTGCTGATTGTCGGCATGTTTCTGGATGCCAGCCCGGCGATCCTCATACTCGGACCAATCCTGGCACCGACCATGATGAAGCTGGGGATCCACCCACTCCATTTCGCGATTATCATGTGCGTGAACCTGACCGTGGGCCTGGCAACACCGCCCCTCGGGCTTATTTTATTTGTGGCATCCAGTTTAACGCGGTTGCAGGTATTGGAAATCGCCCGTGAGATGATTCCTTATTTGCTAGTGCATATCGCCGTCATTTTTCTGATTACTTATTTGCCTTTTCTTTCGATGACATTACCGAAGATAGCAGGATTTTACTAAAACCTTTTCAAATACCCTTACATATCTCTTCTTCACCACCTGCTTTTGGTCCGAACCACCAGCACCTGGCTGTTCATCCCGCCGGACAAACTTGAAGCGAGAAACAGGGCGGCTCCTGCCACGGCATCCGGCTTCAGTAAATCATTCGGATTCTGGATAAGAAAGTTTTTAACCGCGGACTGATCAAGCATTTCCGTTTTAATGGGTCCCGGGCAAATGACGTTTACCCGGATGCCGTCAGGGCCGACTTCATCCCCCAATGACTGGGTCAGTGCGATGACCGCTGCTTTGGAGGCGCTGTAGGCTGAACTGCCCGGAAGCCCTCTCAAACCGGCTGCAGATGCAATGTTGATGATCGTGCCTTCCCGTCGAGAGCGCATCTTCGGCAGTACGGCCCGGATGCAATACAAGACACCCATCAAGTTGATGCTCAACATTTGATCCCAGTCCGAAAGAGAGAGTTCCATAAATGGCAATTCTTTTGAAACCCCGGCATTATTTACAAGGATGTCGACTTTGCCGAATGCACTCCGCGATGCTTCCACCAGGCGTATGACATCCGCTTCAACCGGAAGACACTTCCCGCCTGCTGAATAGATTTTCTGGGTCACCTCTTCAAGCAGAGTCATACTACGTGAGGCGATAACGATATCGGCGCCTTGGTTTGCAAAGGTGAGAGCGATGGATTTGCCGATTCCTTTGCTGCCCCCAGTGATTAAAGCGGTTTTGCCAACCAACGATATACCTTGCTCCGCCATGCTGTGTTCTCCTTTGTTCCAAAATTTTTGGATACGCATTTCATATCCATTTTCCGTGGTGGAGATGTAATTCCGAAATGGAAAATGATCATATCACAATATATGGTATAGGCCCAATTTGTGACCACCGATTTAATTCCCGACCAATTCCACCGATATAATTCCCGGCCAATTTCAACGGGTTAATTCCAGCCATTTAATTCCCTTCATTTAAATCGGAAAAAAATAAAAAATCCATATAGTTGTTTTCATTCATACCGTTGATAGGAGCAGCTATATGGAGCAGGTCCCCTGTGTTCACTGCGGCAAGTTTTTTATTCCTCGCAACCGGAGTCAGAACTATTGTACCAAGCCAGACTGCCAGCGTGCCCGAAAGGCGGCATGGCAAAGGTACAAGATGAAAAACGATGCCGATTACCGGATCCAACAATAATTGAGCCACCAAAAATGGCTTCACAACACCCCTGGTTATTGGAAGCGGTATCGGCAACGAAATCCCGACAAAGCTCAAAGAAATCGGTCACTTCAGCACATCCGTAATCGTCGGAATCGACAATCTGAAAAATCCAATCACAATCCCCCCTGTCCTTTGATTGCAAAGATGGACTTGAGGACACCGCACGCCGGGCTGTGATAAACGGGCCGTAAATCCTTTAGAAAATGAAAGGAGACGGCCATGATTAAAAAACGCATTCTCAATACCGGGCGTATCCGCCGCATTGACGGCGGCTTCAGCTTCATTCCGCATCGTTTTCTCACCGATGGGTTTCTATCGGCATTAAATCCGCAGCAGCAGCTGTTGTACTTTTTCCTTGTGCTTGCAGCCGACAGAAATGGGCTTTCTTTTTACAGCTATGATTCGATCTGCAACCTGCTCAAGATGTCTTTGGATCAATACATCAAAGCCCGAGACGGTTTGATTGAAAAAGATCTGATCGACTTTGACGGCACGATTTTTCAAGTGCTTGAACTGCCGGCGGTTCCACAGGCTCAAGAGCCAAACCCCACAGGTCATATCACCGATCTCAAACAGCTGGTCCGAAAGACATTCAAGGGGGTGCCGGCATGATCGAAAAATGGCTTGAACAAGACCGCCAAGTCAAAGCACCGGTGGTACTGCAAAGGCTTTATGAAAACGGCTTTGATGGAAAGATTACCATCGTGCGCGATTACCTCTTAAAGATCCGAGGGTCTCGAAAGCAGCGGGTGCCTTTTATCCGGTTTGAGTCACAACCCGCAGAGCAAATGCAGATCGATTGGGGGCATTTTGGCTCACTTACTTATGGCGACACCAAAAGAAAACTTTACGCGCTTGCGGTCATCGAATCCTATAGCCGTGAAGGGAAGGGGGTCAGATCCTGAATCTTGACAACTCTGACCCCTAAGCCATTATTTATCGCCTATTTAGAGAGTCTCCGCGAGGTGATCAAATGCCAAATACACTCACAAAAGCAGAAATCATTGAGGCAATCCGGAAAGAAAATGGCTATTCCCTGAAACAATCTGTCGAAGTCATCGAGATCTTATTGAAAATCATAAAACAGATCCTTGAATCCGGTGAGGATGTCATGATATCCGGCTTCGGCAAATTCCAGGTTAAATACAAGAGGGAACGCAGAGGCCGCAACCCGACCACGAATAAGGATTTGATATTACCGCCCAGGAGAATGGTTACATTCAAGTGCTCAGGTAAGCTAAGAGATCGAATCAAAATTTGTGATGTACATAATGAATCATACATCAAATGAATCAATGGACATGATGAATTGTTGGCATTAAGGCTGAAAGGGTCTATCCCTAGATGTTGTGGTTTAGTATTCAAAGGGTTTAGCCTCGGCATTCCATCTATTGAATCCATGCAAGGCGATGGCACGTCCATGTGGGGACCGCTTTTCCATTGGCGCATCATTGGGCTGTGCTCGGTTGGCAGCACTGAGGTGCATGCTCTGAGAAATGGCTTGAAAAACTCTGACAGGATGGGTATTTTCGAAAAACATGGGAAAAGGGGTTCAGGCGGGTCTTGGGGCTGCACCGAAGACGTTTTGGGTTTTTTCAGACCAAATTTCTGTTTTGAACAGGGAACAGTGGATCAAAAACCGGCAAACAGGCATGTGGATCCTACATTTGGGAGGTTGCCGCATGATTCGGGTGTATCCATAAACATGATGCATAGGGTTAACTGATCATATCTGAGGAGAACGTTACATGGAAAAAGATTCACGCCCCAACATATTATGGTACTGCACCGATCAACAGCGATACGACACCATTCATGCACTGGGAAATCAGTACATTCGAACCCCGACCCTGGATTCTCTCGTGGAAGGGGGAGTTGCTTTTACCAATGCATATACCCAAAGTCCCATTTGCACCCCAAGCCGGGCTACATTTCTAACCGGCCGCTATCCAGCCACCCATCATGTTCAGCGAAACGGAAATGAATATTTTCCTCCCCACGAAATCCTGGTGACGCATCTTTTGGATGAGGCCGGGTATGACTGCGGCATGATCGGAAAACTGCATCTGTCTCGTTCGAGCATATTGGAGCAGCGCCCACCCAAGGACGGGTACCGATTCTTTAAGTGGAGCCACCATCCCAATCCCGATTATCCGGAAGGGCATGATTATGCCGATTGGCTGGCCAGGGAAAAGGGCGTCGATCCAGTTGAATTGTACGGCAGCCTCTCCGGGAGTGTCGGCCCGGGGGTTCCAACGGAATTGCACCAGACCACCTGGTGCAGTGAAATGGCCATTGAATTTATTACAGAGAAACGGGAGGGGCCGTGGCTTTTGAGCATCAATCCATTCGACCCCCATCCCCCCTTTGATCCGCCAAAGGAATATCTGGATCGATACCGTCCGGAAGAACTTCCCTTTCCGCTGTTTCGGGAAACGGATATCGAAAACCAGAGAATCCTCCGCGATATTGACCAGCAGACAAAAGATGCCCTTAATCCATACAACGCCAAGGGTGCCGCCGATACGACAAAAGGTGTTCCCAGGGGGGATATGGGCTCGGTTCCGCCCACCGATTACGATCCCCGATTGGTCAAGGCCTGCTACTATGCCATGATTGAACTCATTGACGATCAGCTCAAAAGAATTATTGATGTTCTTAAGGAGACCGGGCAATATGAGAACACCGTGATGATCTTTACCAGCGATCACGGGGAACTGCTGGGAGATCATGGCTTGATATATAAAGGGTGCCGATTCTTCGAGGGGCTCACCCATGTTCCCTTGATTGTCGCCTGGCCGGCGAAGGCCGTCAAAGGCATTCGCAGCAGCGCACTGGTGGAATTGGTGGACATCGCGCCCACATTGCTGGATGCCGCCGGCCATGGGATCCCTTACTACATGCAGGGAAAGTCGCTGCTGCCCCTGTTGACGGGCAAAAGAGACCCGGCGTTCCACAAACCCCATGTGATCTGCGAGTATCATGATGCCATTGCCGGGGATCGATGCCAAGCTCAAAGCCACGGAGTGATGTACTATGACGGGCGATACAAGATTTGCGTGTACCAGGGAACCGGCCTTGGGGAACTCTATGATCTGACGAAAGACCCGGGAGAATTTGACAATCTTTGGGATGTTCCGGAATGGAGCAGCCTAAAGGCGGAACTGGTGGGGAAAGCTTTCGATGCCTATCTTGCCGCCAGCAGTGCCGGCATACAAAGAACCCACCGCTATTGACGCCGGATTCCGAGCGATAATGAAACTTGACACTGAAAACCGATCT
>DUZK01000223.1 GCA_013349495.1 Deltaproteobacteria bacterium | reverse complement strand
ATGTGGTCACCTGGTGCTTCCATAGGCCTTAGTATTCTTAACCACGGTTACGCATTAGAGTTGGTTTAATCATTCTATGCATAAGTTTAAAGTGCCTAAAGTGAGCTAAAATTGGGGAATGCGCTTTCAGCGCGATCTGTATTAATTTTAGGCACTTTAAACTTATGCATAGAATGATTAAACCAACTCTAATGCGTAACCGTGGTTAAGAATACTAAGGCCTATGGAAGCACCAGGTGACCACATGTGTGAGCCGGTAAGTGAATCGTGGAAGGAGCGTCTCGTTTCACCTGAAAAGGTTATGAGGCATCTTGAATCCGGGATGTCCATCTTTATCGGAAGCGGAGCAGCCGAGCCCAAAACGCTGATCGACCACTTGGTGACATCCGAATCCGTCGTCCTTAAAGATCTCGAGTTGATTCAGTTGATCAGCTTCGGAAAACTCGTATCCCCCGAATATGTCGGTTCTCAAAGGTTTCGATTAAAGACGTTCTATTCGGGAGGGCCGGCCGGAAAGGCCATCGATTCCGGTCTTGTCGATTATATTCCGACTTCATTTTCCAAGATCCCGGCACTGATAGAATCCGGCCAGATTCCCATTGATGCCGCCTTTTTCCAAATCACCCCCCCGAATGCAGCAGGCTACTGCAGTCTCGGTATCTCTGTGGATGCCGCCCGCTCCGTGATGACCCATGCGGAATTGGTGGTTGGGGAGGTAAACCCGGAAGTACCGAGTACCTTCGGAGATACATTCATACCGGTGTCCGATTTTGACTTTCTGATCTCCTCCAAGAATGGTCTCAGTTATTTGGATCCAAGCCCTCTATCTCATGATTACTTATTGGGTCGAGTTGCCGCCAATACGGCTTCCATCATCGACAACGGAAGCTGTCTGGCTTTCTATCCGGATCTGTTCTTTGAAGCATTGGGCGCCTGTCTTGCCGGCAAGCATCATCTCAGTATCCAGTCTCCCTTTTTTACAGACACGCTTATGGAGCTTGTGGAAAGCGGTGTCGTCCTGGGAAAATCATTAACATCCTATGCAGTCGGGTCAAAGCGGCTCATGTCGTGGCTGGATCGGAACCCACGGGTCGATTTTCAACCATTGGATACGGTGCTGGATCCCGTTCGGATCGGAAAGAACCGCAGATTCATGGCAATACTGCCTGTTCGTAAGGTGGATCTTTACGGGCGCGGCATTAAGAATCTGGACAAAAAGAGAATATCTTTCAATATGCTGTCTGCAGAAGATCTGGTCCAGGGTGCAGTGCTTTCCGATGGCGGAAAAGTCGTATTTGCACTGCCCAGCAGAGACCGTAAGGGCGATTCCAATATCCGGTTGTCTGTCGAGCGGTTCAGGGACCTCGTCGTTAATCCGGAAGCCGTGGATATGGTGGTAACGGAATACGGAGTTGCCAGCTTGAGCGGGAGAACCGTTCGGGAACGCGCTCAGGCGCTCATCGATATCGCCCACCCGGATGACCGGGAGCAGCTGGTGGAGCAGGCAAAAAAGAAAAACATACTTTATTCGGATCAGATCTTTCTCGCCGAATGTGCCTACGTATATCCTTCACACATTGCCGCCCGTAAGGTGTTCAGAGACGATGTTGAAGTGTTGATTCGCGCCATCCGACCGTCGGATGAAGAGGCCATGCGGCGGTTATTTTACCGGTTTTCCGATGAGGCCATTTTTTACCGGTATTTTTCGCCGATCAAAGCCATGCCCCATACGAAGATGCAAAAGTACGTGAACGCAGACTGCAATATCGCCACCTCGATTGTCGGGGTCCTGGAGTCAAACAGTCAGGAACAGATCATTGCGGAAGCACGATTCGTCAGGCTGGATGATCGCCCCTATGCGGAAGTCGCTTTCCTTGTCGAAGAAAAATACCAGGGCTTGGGAATCGGAACTTATCTTTTCAGGATGTTGATCCGGCTCGCCAAAGAGCGGGGCTTGAGGGGGTTTACGGCGGAAGTGCTTCCCTCCAATCAATCCATGATTAAAGTCTTTGAAAAGGGCGGCCATCCGGTGCATTCAAAACTAAAAGATGGGCTTTATCACATCACCATTCCGTTTCATAATGAACCGATGGATGAATCCATCCCCTCAGCCCTTGACCGCAACCAGTGATGCAAACTATGATTTGAAATTCTATGGATGAAAATCCTATGTATTTTGAGATAATTGGTGAAATTGAGGAAATTGAAACCATTGCAATCGGTGGAAAGATCCGGGATATAATGCGGCTTCAAAGGCATTTTGGTACCGCCAGGTGGCGAAAACTTAAAGGATTTGCTATGGTTAAGCTTCAGAACGACAGGATGCGTAAAGCAGAATTGCACTGGTATGAAGCCCACGGTATCGGTCGAAAGAAAATGAAAATTAAGAGATTTTTGGATTGAATTATGGAAAATAATAAATTTGCACTTTGCATTGAAAATAAAGACTGTGCTGATCTTGAAAAGCGCAAGATTTATCTGATACTGCCGGATGACGATGCGGAAAAGGAAGGATATCACCGGGTCGTTGATGAATCCGGTGAAGATTATCTTTATCCTCAGTCCTACTTTGTTCTCATCTCATTACCCCGCGAAGCAGAAGAAGCCATACAAGTCGCAAAATGGAATATAGGCGTAGACCGATAATGAAAAAGTCTATAATATTCGGCCACTCCTTCGACACAGATATTCTTGTTGATTTTTTCCGCGGCCACAGTTTTTAAATAGAAAAATAGCACCTCAAGAAATCCAAACTGGTATGCATGTTAATTATTTTTCTATCCATTTTAATTCAAAACGTCGGCCAACGCCGATAACCTTATAACGCGTCAACGCCTCGTATCTTTGAAATATGTATCAACCTGCATTATTGTTATGAAAAGTGGTAAATCCTTACAGGCTTCATCGCTGGTGAGTTAAGGGTATGAGTCTTACGATATGTAATGAGACTGGGAATTTTCCGACGATATATAGACGATATATAAAGGAGATTGGCCATGAAACGATGGGTTCTTTTGTTAATAATGTTTTTCACCCTTTGGTATGCGGGATGTTCCACTACCTACAAGGCACAGCCGGTTCCTTTTAAGGCGCCTTCAGCACACGAGAATATGGCAACGGTTGGTGATGCATTAGTTGCCGCCAAAGGCTATGCTAATGCGGAGGAAGCGAAAAAGGCGTTTGGGTTTGATATCTTGGGTGCCGGAATGCTGCCGGTTCAGGTCGTTATCGACAACCGGGGGAATCATCAACTTGAGATTAACGGCATTCAAACGTTTCTTGAGGATAAACAGGGGAACCTTTGGTCTATTTTAAGTACGCGGATAGCGTATGAGCGTGCGACAAAGTATTCGAAAACTAAGGAAATTGCAAAAGAGGGGGCCTCCAAAGGACTTCTGGGGGCTGCTGCAGGCAGTATCATTGGCGCTGCCATCGGTATCGTAACCGGAGGTAATGTGGGGGAAGCTGCAGGCAAAGGAGCAGCTGCAGGTGCCGCAACGGGTGCAGTGCTTGGCGGTATCGGCGGATATACCTCCGACGACGCAAGAAGATCTATTACCACGGATTTAAAAGAAAAATCTTTGGAGAACAAACCGATCGCCCCTAAAAGCCTCTCCCATGGTATTTTGTTTTTTCCTGGCGAGGCAGGCTCGGCAAAACAGCTTCGTCTACAACTTATGGAAAAGGACACCGGTATCGTCCATGTGGTACAATTTCAATTATAAGGATATTGATAAACAGGACGGATAAAGAAAGTCGAGTTGCTCCGCAGATTCAGTAAAGCGTATGATATTGGAATTTCAGAAAATGGCAAAAGGGATTCCATTATGAAAAGAACGATGTGTTTTCTTGTATTCGCTCTATTCTTATTCTTTTTTGAGGGTAATTCCCTCGGAGGATATCTGGATCAAGAATATAGTGACATGGATGCGGATGAAAACGGTTATATAAGCTGGGAAGAATTTAAATTTTATGAGAAGGGTGCAACTCCGGAAAGATTTAGTGAGATAGATAAGGATTCAAACGGCAAAATCGAATTCCGGGAATGGACAGCCTATCGGGATAAAGACTATCCATATGACAGTCAATACGAAAACAGAGAGCGTGATTCTTATTATTACAAACGCTACCCCAAGTACCGTTATTGGTATTATGATTCATATCCTCAATATGGATACCGTTTCCATTTTGGACATGGTATCGAAGGACGACACGGCCATGGTTTTGGATTTCACTTCGGTAACCGACACTACCGCCGATATGGGCACCACCATTATTGGTAATTCAAATGCACAACCATGCCCAGAGAACCCAGAGGACGCGGATTTCCAAATCTGATTAAAAAGAGAGTTGGTGTTCGGTTTGTGCAAGGCAAAACATAAAATCACGGGGTGGACTTAATTTGACGCATTGATACCGGAAAAGCTCAGTACCGACTGCGTATCGTGAAATTTTGAGGCTTCAAATTAAATTGACTTCTACCTGAAATATAAAATACACTGGAAAAAATTCAGCCCTGAACCAACTCACTAAAATTACTGTCGACTTGATACAATTTCATTCTGGGTTGATCTTGCGTCTGATTGTCAATTTTAGATCTTCTTATTCTTGAACACGTCTTTTTTTAAAAATAGCCAAAGCTAAGAATGTACAATTCCACTACTTCAATATTTCTTCTATAAAAAAACACATTATAATCATTTTCTGCGGAGGCCATAATTATGGAAACTATCGAAGAGCTAACGATCCAGACAGAAGAATTTGCTCGCCATCACGGGGCCGATCTTGTAAAAGTTGCATCAGCAAGTATTTTAAATGACAAAGCGCCCACAGGACATCAGCCGCAGGATTTCCTGCCCCAGGCCCAGTCGGTAATTATTATAGCGATACGGATGTTTGATGCGGCACTGGATGGCCTGCCTGCGTTGCGTCCCATATATACGGAGAATTTCTACTATACCAGTATGGAACTGAATATCTGTGTGAACAAAATCGCGCGGTTTTTAGTCAATAAAGGTTATCCGAGTCAACCCATCTTTTACAGCGAATTTGAGCGTCTCTTCGCCAAGCGACCTGAGAAATTCGAAGATCTGGATGTCAAATCCCCCATTTTCTTCGATGAAATGTCTTTCAAACACGCGGCCGTCGAGGCGGGGATGGGCAGGTTCGGCCTGAATCGGCTGCTTTTGACCCCGGAGTACGGGCCTCGGGTCAGGCTGCTGATGATCCTCACTGCAGCGGAACTCAAGAATGGGGAGAAAATCAAAGAAGAACTGTGCAACCCCGAAGCGTGTGGTTATCGATGCGTAGACGCTTGTCCGCCACATGCATTAAAGAAAGCGTGGGCGGTTGAAATGGGGGACCAATTGGATAAGATATCCTGCTCCAACTATATGTTCGTAGAGCTGGCGCCATTGAGGTGCGGCCTGTGCATATCGAGCTGCCCGGTTGGACAGGAATCTCGCGGCGGTAAAGCATTGTGGTGGAGATGAGGGGAATCGATTTGTACCATGAGAATCTCCACCCAAACGATTCTAACCCATTGAAATCATTAGCCCTGCCTCAGCCCGTTTCGATTTGTACCATGGCGTCTTCTCTGTTATTGGGCTGTCAGAGAGCTGGGGATGTCGTTGACAGATTTGGCACGGGAGTTTGAAATGAGTGTCGCAGGGATTGGGTATGCGGTTGAGAGAGGGCAAAGTATTGCCCGTGAAAATCAAGACCTGACCCTTGATTTTAGTAGAATCTTGAATTCATCTTGTAAATATTCAAGATTCAAGACCTGACCCCGTTACTTGCGCAGGTCGTTCGATCTCAAAGAATGTAAAGCAAGAAAGGAGAATGGAAATGAAATGGAAAACAGATGATGGAGGATGGAGTCCTTACCTCGCCGGAGCCCTTTTAGGTCTTCTGGCCATCGCTTCAGTCCTTGCAACCACACAATTCCTTGGTAAAACCAGTTACTTGGGGGCTTCTACGACCTTTGTTCGTGCCGCCGGTATCTTGGAGCGAACAATTATTGCGGATCATGTGGCATCAAACAAGTATTACACCGAAACAAAAGTTCGCGTTGATTGGCAGTTCATGCTGGTTATGGGGATTGTTTTGGGTGCCCTTATTTCGTCCATTATGGATAAGAGCTTTCGGCTGGAGAGCATTCCTCCCACGTGGGAGGAACGATTTGGCCCATCCATCGGAAAGCGCGCCATCGGGGCATTCGCGGGTGGGGTTATCGCCATGGTGGGCGCTCGTCTGGCCGATGGCTGCCCAAGCGGACACGGTCTCAGCGGAATGATGCAATTGTCGGTAAGTTCGTTGGTGGCGTTGGTTATGTTTTTTGGTGTAGGCGTTTTGGTTGCTCATATGGTTTATGGGAGGAGGACACCATGAATACCGGTCAATGGCTGGGCCTTATCACAGGCGTATTATTTGGATTTCTGCTTCAGAAAGGTCGTGTGCTTCGCTTCGACAAACAAGTCGGGGCAATGCTGTTGCAGGACATGACGATATTCAAATTCATGCTTTCGGCAATTCTGTTGGGGATGGTCGGGATACTCCTGCTTTCTAACCTGGAGATCATTACGTTGAGCCACAAGCCAATGAATGTCGGCGCTGTGCTGTTCGGCGGCGCTTTGTTCGGCGCCGGATGGGCGATCATGGGGTTCTGCCCCGGCACTTCCTTGGGCGCTTTGGGCGAAGGCCGCTGGCATGCCGTGTTCGCCATAATCGGCATGGTGGCGGGGGCCGCACTCTATGCAGAGCTTTATCCCTTTCTTAAGTTAACCGTCCTTGCGTGGAAAGACTTCGGAAAGCTCGGGCTGCCAGAAGCGATCGGTATTTCGCAGTGGGTAATCGTTCCGATATTTTGGGTGGGGATAATCGCTTTGTTTTTCTGGTTTGAGAAGAAAAAGTTGTAAATCGTGATGATTTGATCGAACCAGTCAATTCTCGCGCCCAGCGAAGTCCGAGTCGTTGGGAATCTCCATAAGGAGGTGAAATTCGATATTGTTACCCGGTGGGTGATCTCAAGTTGAGAAAGTCCCACCTGAGTAAAGGTT
>DUZK01000222.1 GCA_013349495.1 Deltaproteobacteria bacterium | reverse complement strand
TTAAAATGGGACGCGGATAAGAGCAAGTTTGCCACAGCCCAAAAAACAAGTCCACAAGAAGTTCACCGCACCTTGACTATCTATTTTGTGGTTGTTCTTAACCCCTTGACATAAGATCCGGAACGCTTAAGATATGCGCTCATGGAAATGCCTGACGGATGACGTCTTGTTCTCATCGTTGTTAACTATATCAAAGATGGAAAACATGAATAAAAACAGGACATTTAAATTGGATATTGACGTTCGTTTTCGGGATCTGGACGCACTTGGCCATGTCAACAATGCGGTCTATTTCACCTATTTTGAGGAAGGCCGGAAGAGCTTTTTCGATAATTTGTACCCGGAACGCGATCTTTACGATTTCAGGTTTATCCTGGCGCATATCCGTTGCGATTTCATCAAGCAGGCGACACTGAAAGATCATCTGACATTGCACATGACGGTAGGTGATATCGGTCGAAAGAGTTTTAAATTGTATTATGAACTAACAGACCGAAACGATTATGAACTCGTGTTTGCAAAAGCGGAATCGGTTCAGGTCTGTTACGATTACAAATCGAATGAAACGGTTCGTGTCTCCGATGAACTGAAGCAGCAGTTATTAAACTATAAAGACAAATAGGATGTGGATGTAACTTATTTGAAAAGATTCGCTCTAAACGCTATAGTGACAAAAAAGATCGATAGACAATATGGAGGATTTTATGCCCATTTATGAATATCAATGTGAATGTTGTGAAAACTGCTTTGAAGTAATTGTATTTACAGGTGACAATGATAAGCCGGTATGCCCCAAATGCTGCAACAAAAAGGTCAAACGGCTCATAAGCGCTTCAAATTGCATCGGTTTGTCCGGTGACGGGGGCAGTTGTTCACCGGGCGCTTCCACCGGTTTTTCCTGAGCCAATTAACCTTGCACGGCAGTTTGCCGTGTGCATACTAAACGGCCACCGAAACCCGTGAATAGGTGCTGTCGCCTTTTTTTAATATAAAAAATCTGCGTTCACACGCCGCGCAATCGCCACTGCTGCGGGTCCGCGTCCAAAAAAGAAAATCCCTATACCATTAAATGAATCGCCCGCTAACCCTCGGCTTCTGAGATCTCCATATCCTCGGGATGAGATTCAGCATATCTTCCTTTGCCAATTCGAAAAAATGATTATAATTAAGGAGGTTTATTTAAAGGCATATTACCTGAAACGATGAGGAGGGCCATATGTGGGATTATACGGATAAGGTTAAAGACCATTTTTTGAATCCGCGCAATGTCGGAGAAATCGAAGATGCAGACGGTGTGGGGGATGTCGGGTCACTGGCCTGCGGAGATGCCCTGAAACTTTTCCTCAAACTGGATGAACACAAGCGGATTAAGGATGCAAAATTTCAGACCTTCGGTTGTGCGAGCGCAATCGCTTCTTCTTCAGCATTGACGGAAATGATAAAGGGACTGACCCTGGAAGAGGCTAAAAAAATCTCCAATGAAAATATTGCCGAATACCTCGGCGGGCTTCCCAAGGAGAAAATGCATTGTTCGGTTATGGGAAGAGATGCCCTGGAAAAAGCCATTTCCCACATTAAAGGCGAAGAAGAAAAAAAGATCGAAGGGGAAATCGTCTGTGAATGTTTTGGTGTCACTGATCGAGAAATTGAAAGGGCTGTCCGTGAAAATCATCTCACGAGCATTAAGGATGTTACAGACTATGTGAAAGCCGGTGGCGGTTGTCAAAATTGCCATGAGAAAATTCAGGCAATCATCGACGGCATTCTGGGTGTGGAAAGGCCGGCAAAAAAGGAAGCGCCAAAACTGACCAATATTCAAAAAATCCGATTGATTGAAGAGACCCTGGAGCGAGAAATAACCCCGACGTTAAAGAAAGACGGCGGCGACATTGCACTCATTGACGTGGATGGTGATCGGGTTCTGGTAAAGTTGCGGGGAACCTGTGCAAGTTGCTCAAAATCGGAGTTGACGCTTAAGCATTATGTGGAATCTAAACTGCGCGAACTGGTTGCACCGGAATTAGAGGTGGAGGAGGTTCAATAATGAACGTCATATACACGGACAACAATGCCACGACCCAGGTTGCACCCGAAGTCCTGGAAGAAATGCTTCCTTATTTCAGCAACCAATATGGAAATCCGTCCAGCATCCATTCATTTGGCGGGAATGTGGGAAAGAAAATAGAAGAGGCCAGATCGAAGATCGCCTCATTGCTGGGTGCTTCTTCCAATGAGATTGTTTTAACAAGCTGCGGGACTGAAAGTGACAGCACCGCGATTTTGGCGGCATTAAATTCGAATCCTGAAAAAAAGCATATTGTTACGACCCGAGTGGAACACCCGGCAGTAAAAAATCTCTACGAGCACCTTTCCCGAAAGGGCTATCGTGCGACTTTCGTGCCTGTGGATAAAGACGGCAACATCGACATGGAATACCTGTTGAAGAATCTTACCGGCGATACCGCCATGGTGAGCATCATGTGGGCGAATAACGAAACCGGGGTCATTTTTCCAATCCCCGAAATCGCTGAAGAAGTAAAGGAAAGAGGAATCGTCTTTCATACGGATGCGGTGCAGGCAGTTGGGAAGATACCCATCAATCTGGCGGAAGTAAACGTCGATATGCTATCCTTATCAGGCCACAAACTCCATGCGCCCAAAGGCGTTGGTGTACTCTATGTTCGAAAAGGAACTAAATTTTCTCCATTTATGATCGGGGGCCACCAGGAGAACGGAAGAAGAGGCGGCACGGAAAACACGGCTTCCATTATCGCTCTGGGCAAAGCAGCGGAACTTGCAGCAGCACATCTTGATGAAGAAAACACCCGGGTCAAAACCCTAAGAGACAAACTTGAAACCGAACTCCTGAAACGGGTACCGAACTGCATTATCAACGGAGATAGAGGGAATCGGCTTCCCAATACAACCAGCATCGCTTTCGAGTATGTGGAAGGTGAATCGATTTTGATGATGATGGATCAATACGGTATCTGTGCTTCATCGGGCTCAGCCTGTACGTCCGGTTCATTGGAGCCTTCCCATGTATTGAGGGCCATGGGAGTGCCCTTTACGGCCGCGCACGGTTCCATCCGATTCAGCTTGAGTATCTACAATACCGAAGAGGAAATCGATTTCATTATTGAAAAGCTCCCGCCCATTATCGAGCGACTTCGCAATATGTCGCCCTTCTGGCAGGAAATGAAGAAAAAATCCGCATAAGAAGCCCGATTATTCTCCCGCTTCAAGGTCGCCTTTTGAAAATGTGCTTTCATTCTTTAGATTTGTCCGATATGACAAAATACGGATAAGAAATTAAGGGAGTGGATCACGAAATCATAAGGATGCAAATGATGATCCAGGAGCAAATATACTGGAATCCCGTTCTTGAAACCCTTCCTTTCGAGAAGATTCAAAGCCTCCAGCTGAAAAAGTTTAAAAAGATATTCGAGTGGACGTATACCCATTCAAAGTTTCATCGAAGTCTGTATGACAAAGCCGGGATCAAGCCTGAAGATATCCGGTCGCTGGATGACGTCAAGCATGTCCCGAAAGTGGAAAAGGGCGATATGCGATCCATCCAGGGAAAAGATCCTTATCCCTACGGTGATGCGCTCTGCGTACCGCTTGAGGAGGTATCGGAATTTCGCCAGACCAGCGGCACTACCGGGCAGCCCGTCTATCAACCGGACACCTGGCAGGATTGGGAATGGTGGGCGGAATGCTGGTCTTACATCCTTTGGGCCCAGGGATACCGACCCCGTGACCGGGTGTTCATTCCATTCGGGTACAATATTTTTGTGGCTTTCTGGGCCGGTCATTATGCGGCTGAAAAAATCGGATGCGAGGTGGTGCCCGGAGGCGTTCTGGATACCCAGGCCCGCATTTTAAAGATTCAAGAATTAAAAGCCACCGCCATGATGGGTACTCCCACCTACATGCTCGGCATGGCGGAAACCGCCCGGAACAAAATGAATATCGACCCGTCATCTCTCACCATTGATAAAATCACCTGTGCCGGTGAGCCGGGCGCCAGTATACCAGGCACGAAAAGGCGAATGGAAACCGCATGGGGGGCCAAGGTCTATGACCATGCCGGAGCCACGGAAATCGGGGCCTGGTCCTTTGAATGCAGTGAACAGCCCGGCGGTATGCATGTAAATGAAGCGCTTTTTCTCGTGGAGATTGAAGATGTAGATACCGGTGAAATCATCTTGGAAGCAGGCCGACGGGGAAAGATGGTGATAACCGCCCTGGATCGTGAAGCGCAGCCGTGCGTACGATTTGACTCCAAAGATATAATTGAATGGTCGACCGAACCCTGTTCCTGCGGCCGAACATCCCGCCTGATCAAAGGCGGTGTCGTGGGTCGGGCTGACGATATCACCAAAGTCAAAGGGGTTTTGCTGGCTCCGTCCTCTATTGAAGAGGTGGTTCGGGATATCGATGGATTGGGCGATGAATACGAGGTGCTGGTGAATAAGTCCGGTGATACCGACCAGATCACGCTTAAGGTTGAAATGGCGCCCGGGGTGGAGGGCAAACAGGATGATGTGAAGGCCCGGCTGGCAAACCAGCTGCGATTCAAAACCAATTTACGGTTCGATCTTGAATTTCATGACTTTGGATCACTTCCCCGATATGACGTAAAGGCCAGGAGATTTAAAGACTTGAGAAAAAAAGAATAGGCAGCGACCATGAGTGCACAGATCGATATTGAAGCAATAGACAATAATATAAAGACCATGAAAAAAGCGGCCGAAGAACTATCTCAAATGGGGGATGATTTTCCAGCCATAAAGCGGAATACGGCTCGAATTCTGGCCAGCATCAAAATGCTGGAAATAAATGTCTCGGATATTATTGATTTGTAATTGTTCATATTTTTTTAGAGAAACGGGGAAAAGACCTCCGCACACAGCTTTCCAAGGTTTCCGAGGTCTTCACAAACCGTAACCCCGCCTTTTTTCATCGCCTCGATTTTAGCCTTGGCCGTTCCTTTGTTTCCACTGATAATTGCCCCGGCATGCCCCATGCGCCTCCCGGGCGGCGCGGTTAAGCCGGCAATAAAGCCGATAACCGGTTTTGTCAGGTTTTCTGCTATGAAATCGGCTGCATTCTCTTCAGCGCTGCCGCCGATCTCGCCCACCATAACGATTCCCTTGGTTTCAGGGTCTTTTTCGAAAGCATCCAAACATTCGATAAAGCTGGTTCCGATGATCGGATCTCCGCCGATGCCGATGCAGGTGGTCTGTCCGATCCCCTCAGCCGTCAGTTGAAATACCACCTCGTAGGTTAATGTCCCTGAACGGGACACCACCCCGATGGGCCCTCCGGGCTTATGGATGTGGGCCGGCATAATACCGATCTTGGTTTTACCCGGACTAATGATTCCCGGGCAGTTGGGACCGATGAGCCGGGATGAACAAGTCTTAAGAAAATTCTTTACCCGCATCATATCCAACACCGGAATACCCTCTGTAATGGCAACAATAAGCTCGATCCCGGTATCTGCCGCTTCCATGATCGCATCGGCGGCAAAAGATGGTGGAACGAATATTAAGCTGCAGTCCGGTCCGGTCTGATCCGCCGCACCCCTGATGGTATTAAATACCGGTACACCGGCCATTTCCTGACCCCCTTTACCGGGTGTCACACCCGCCACCACTTTGGTACCGTACTCAATACATTGCCGGGTATGAAACTGACCTTCTCTCCCGGTTAACCCCTGGACCACCACCTTTGTTTCTTTGTCAACAAATATGCTCACAATGCCACCTCTCCTGAATCATTTCACAAGCTGTGCTACCTTTTGGGTTGCGTCTTTTAAATCGACCGCCGTAATCAGGTTGAGACCCGATTCGGAAAGAATCTTCCGGCCTTCCTCCGCATTGGTACCTTCCATGCGAATGACAACCGGCACCTCAATTCCGGTCTTTTTTGCCGCCTGAACCACCCCTTCCGCCAGCACATCACAGCGAAGGATCCCGCCGAAAATGTTAATCAGAATTCCTTTAACTTTTTCATCACGCAGAATGATCCGAAACCCGTTTTCCACCATTTCCGCACTGGCGCCCCCGCCGACATCCAGAAAATTGGCCGGCTTGGCGCCTGCATGTTTAATAATATCCATGGTCGCCATGGCCAGTCCGGCACCGTTAACCATATTTCCGATATTGCCGTCCAAATTGATATAGTTCAGGCCGAATCGTGACGCTGCAACCTCAAGGGGATCTTCTTCATCCTGGTCGCGAAGTTCATGGATCTCTTTTTGCCGGTACAGTGCGTTGTCATCGATACTGATTTTCGCATCAAGCGCAACAAGGTCTTCCGAGGCCGTAATGACCAGCGGATTAACCTCCACCAGCGAACAATCACATGATATGAACAACCGGAAGAGATTTTGAAGCAACTGTTCAAACTGCCCGATAACCGCCGCCTTCAGTTTCAGATCATAGGCAATTTGCTTGCATTGAAACGGTTGGATGCCCAACAGCGGATCGACCAGAACCTTGATGATTTTCTCGGGTGTTTTCAATGCAACCGTTTCGATATCGATACCACCTTCATCTGAGGCCATAACGAGTATCTTCTCAGTGGACCGGTCCGGCAAAATGCTCAAATAGAGCTCCTTTTTGATATTAAGCCCCTGCTCCACCAGCACCTTTCGGACCTGCTTTCCTTCCGGTCCGGTCTGAGGGGTGACCAGTTCCATGCCGATGATTTGACCGGCAACCGAGTACGCTTCATCTGCCGAGCCGGCGAGCTTTATGCCTCCTCCCTTGCCCCGGCCTCCGGCATGAATCTGGGCTTTTACCACATACGGTGCTCGGCCGATTTGCCTGGCAACTTCCCGAGCCCCGTCGGGACTGAACGCGAGTCCGCCCTCGGGAACCGGAATTTTGAATTTTCTTAACAACGATTTTGCCTGGTATTCGTGGATTTTCATGCGTTAGGCTCCTTTACTATCCAATCACACATAGCACATCGTTTTTGGCAACGGAATCACCACTGGAAAAATTGATCGCTTTAATGCTTCCGGCAGTCGGTGCCTTGATGGTGTTTTCCATTTTCATGGCTTCGAGGATCACCACCGTATCCCCTTCCGAGACGGTGTCTCCCACTTGCTTTTCAAATTTTACAATCATACCCGGCATGGGGGCCACAAGCTGGGTACCGTCTCC
>DUZK01000221.1 GCA_013349495.1 Deltaproteobacteria bacterium | reverse complement strand
ATGGCCTCGGCAATGATTTTGCCGATGGTTTCATCATTGTTCGCCGAAATGGTGCCGACCTGGGCAATTTCGCGCTGGTCTTGGGTGGGTTTGCTCATATTTTGAAGTTCTTTCACAACGACACCAACCGCCGCATCAATCCCCCGTTTAATAGCCATGGGATCATTGCCGGCCGCCACCAGTTTCTGCCCCTCTTCATAAATAGATCTTGCCAAAAGCGTAGCAGTGGTTGTGCCATCACCGGCCGTGTCACTTGTTTTGCTGGCAACTTCCTTTACCATCTGGGCGCCCATGTTTTCGAATCTGTCTTCCAATTCGATTTCTTTAGCTACTGCGACGCCGTCTTTGGTGACCGTCGGTGCCCCCCAAGATTTGTCTATGACGACAGTTCTTCCTCTGGGACCCAAGGTAACAACAACCGCATCAGCAAGGGTTCTTACCCCGTTCAGCATCGCTTCACGGGCTTTCATGTCATATTTTATTAGCTTAGCCATCTTGTCTGAACCTCCATTTTAGTTTTTATTCGATGACGCCAAGCACGTCATCCTCGCGCATGATAAGGTATTCTTCGCCCTCTATTTTTACCTCAGTACCCGAATATTTGCCAAATAGAATCCGATCGCCTTTCTTGACTTCAAGCGCTATTCTCTTTCCCTCTTCGTTGAGTTTACCATTGCCGGCAGCGATCACTTTTCCTTCAATTGGTTTTTCCTTTGCCGTATCCGGGATAATGATCCCACCTTTTGTTTTATCCTCTTCTTTAACCCGTTGAACTAAAATTCGATCCTGTAATGGTCTGAGTTTCATGGTTAAAATTCTCCTTTTTTTAAAAACAACTGTTTTATCCATGTGATATGCTGAAAGTGTTGAATGCTAACTAAAAACAATAAATCAACAAATGACAGGGCGCAATGTGATTGGCTGTTGCGGGGCCAGCTCCGGCTTAATTGATACCGGTGTTAGTTGAAAGGTAGAAAAGAGACATGTTTCGATACTCAATTTTATCGTAAACAATATGTATATAGATCCATATTGTCAAGCTGCTTCAGAATGAAAAGCTGAAAAACAAATCTGGTGATCTGCTTTCAGAAATTATAGCCTCCTTTGACAATCCAAGTATCCTGTTACCCGTCAGTCTCTGTAATAGGTAAACAAAAGTATTTAGCAGGATCGAGTGCCTTCCATACGATCACGCAAAGGCGGCATATCAATTGGGGTAGCTTCATATTTTAGGGTTGTCCTTCCGCCAATTGTTCCAGTCCTCAACACCCTCTTTAAGTTTGGCTAAGTGTTCCGAGTTTGCCATTTTGCTTTTCTCCTTTCTCCGTTTCTGAATTTTTATCTTGGGTCCGGCACTTGCATTTCCTTACACGTCACTCACATAATCGTGCCTATTGCCCCGTTGACGCTTGAAGTCGGCGTAAGCCCTGCGGTTCAGCCGGAGATTGTTCCGGTATGAGAAATTGCCCACCAAGCTGATCAGCGGTTTGCGGCGTTGCCACAAGCTGCTCCAAACCCTGCGCAGAATCCGCGGCATGGAATAGAAGTCCCGGTCGCAGGAGATCATTTCATCGATGATGCCGTCCAGAGACAAATGCTTATACCTGGCTACCGGGAAGGTCAGCGTGTAATATTTCCAGTCCTCCGGGAACGCATCGAGGGCAATGCGGTCCTCTGATTTCATCCGGTCCCACAGGCGTGTGCCGGGCAAGGGTGTCAGAAACAGCACGTTGAGATTGTCCACGCCGTATTGTCTGGCCATCTCGGCGATCCGTTTGCCGATGCCCGGCTCGTCTATGTCCAAACCAATGATAAAGGAACCCACGACCAATATGTTGTGCCGCTGTATGCGCCGCACGGAGGCTCGGAAATCCCGGCCCTTCAGAAGGTTGTATTTCTTGCCGAGCTCCAGAAGCCCCTCAGGCGAGGGGGTTTCTAAGCCGATGAAGACGCCGCTGCACCCGGCCTTCGCGGCCAACGATAGCAGTTCCTCGTCATCGGCGAAGTTAATGCCGGCTTGGGCAACCCATTGTTTTCGCAGATTCGCCTGTGTCATGGCGCGGAACAGGTCCTTGGCGCGGGCGATGTGTTCACGGCGCGTGCCGATAAGGTTATCGTCCACCACCAGAACATGCTTCTCACGGATCAACTGGAATTCCCGCACGACATCCGGAATGGGGCGCAGCCGGTAGTGGGCTCCGTTGAACGCCGTCACGCTGCAAAAGCTGCAGTCCAATGGACAGCCGCGTGTGGTCTGAATGGCCCCACAGGCATATCCCGTAGCCAGCAAATCATGCCGGGCGAACGGTACATCGTTTATCTCGGCAAGCCCTCCGTCATACCGGCGCTTCAGGCTGCCATGGCGGGCCTCCTCTAAGACCTGCGGCCAGATGCCTTCGGCTTCACCGGTAACAACCGAGTCCACCCGCTCCATGACCTCGTCTATGCACATGGTTGCGTGAATGCCGCCCATGACGACGGGCACACCATGACGCCGGAAGCAAGTAGATATTTCATAGGCGCGGGTCGCCTGAGAGGTGAAAGCGGTAATGCCCACTAGGTCAGGTCGAGGCATGGCCGGATAGTCCGGTGCCCCGAGGTTCTCGTCCACGATTGTGATTTCCCACTCCGGTGGGGTCAGGCCCGCGAGAACCATAAGGCTGAGCGGTTTCCACACGCGGTAGCGGTTCCAGCGGCTCTCCTTGACGTTTACGATGCTGACAAGCGGGTTGGATGGGTTGATCAGATAGAGTCGCATGGTGTGCTCTCACCGATAGATATGATTTTGCGATTTCTCCTTATTTTCTTCAATTCCGGCTTAACGATTGGAGTGTCCCTGGAAATTCTACAATACACCCGGACCGTCTTTGTGCTCAACCATTGCCTTTATTGTTTAAAAAATCAATGGAATTATAGGATTCGATGATGATTTACCGTTAAACCATATTGGAGATTATGAATATCACGTCTGTATATCCTAAACTGATCGGTTCAGGGTTCCAGGTTCAAGGGCCGGCAAGCAACCTGGCAACTGCCTTATTTTATAAAATTTAGCGCCGGCGATTGAAAACGTTACATTAATTCTGATATAAGGTTCAGAGCACTTCGGCAAGCAGCCATAAACTGATGGCAGATTCAAATAATTAAAGGTCTCCGAAATTCTATAAACAATTGATATTATGATATTTGCTGCATCCGTTCGGTGCGGTGCACCATGGAATAATGGAATGATGGAATAGTGGAATGATGGGTGATAAAAGCGGTAGAAATCATTTTTAAAATGGACAGAATTTCTTTTTAACCATTATTCCAACATTCCAATTTTCCAGCATTCCAATTGGGGCGTAGCCCCTAAGTTCTCCTATTGGGTTGGGCATGGAAAGCCGAAGAGTGAAATTTGGGGTCACCCATCTTCAGTTTCCTGCTGATTTAAGAAAGATTTGATAATAGCTGCAAGCTATAGAGGAGTTGTTTTGGGCTCTATACAAACGGCAACCATCGTCCTTGCTTTTTTCTGTGTCAGCGTGACCTTGTTTATAATGGGCCTGCTTATCCAGCGTGTGAGGCACAGCCGGGCGCAAGAGGCATTGCGAAAGAGCGAGGAGCGATATCTCCTTGCCCTCGAAAGCTCTACCGACGGTATCTGGGACTGGAACATCCTGTCGGATACCGTCTTTTACTCGGATCGTTTCCGGGAAATCCTGGGGTATTCAGCCAAAGAGTTTCCCGGTACGATGGAGTCTTTCCGCAGCCGGCTTCATCCTGAGGATGCCGACGCCACATGGACAGCAATCGAAGGCCATCTTAAAGAACGTATCCCATTCAATGTCGAATACCGCCTGCAAACGAAATCGGGCACGCACCTGTGGTTTTTAGCACGGGGCCAGGCAATCTGGGACAGCGAAGGAAACGCTGTCCGGATGTCCGGGTGGATTCAGGACATCACCGAGCGCAAGCAGGCCGAAATGGATCTTAAGACAGCCCTTTCCGAAATAAAGGAGTTAAAGGACCACCTTGAGGCCGAGAGAGCGTATCTGCAGGAAGAAATCAAATTGGAGTACAACTATGAGAACATTATCGGTCAAAGTGACGAAATCAATTACGTGCTCTATAAGGTTGAACAAATTGCCGCCTCCGATACAACCGTTCTGGTTCTCGGCGAGACCGGAACCGGCAAAGAGCTGGTCGCTCGGGCCATTCACAGCTTGAGCCCGCGCAAAGATCGCGCATTGGTTAAGATAAATTGTGCCACTCTGCCGGCAAACCTCATCGAAAGCGAGCTGTTCGGCCATGAGAAAGGCGCTTTCACCGGTGCTCATGCAAGGCAACTGGGACGATTTGAAGTGGTCAACGGCGCCACTCTTTTCCTGGATGAGATCGGCGAACTGCCGCTGGAACTGCAGCCTAAGCTGCTTAGGGTGATCCAGGATGGCGAGTTTGAACGTTTGGGCAGCTCCCAGACGATCAAAGTCGATGTGCGGGTGATTGCGGCCACCAACCGCCATTTGGAAGAGGAGGTCCGCAAGGGTCGCTTCCGGGAAGATCTCTGGTACCGGCTGAATATTTTTCCGATTACCGTGCCCCCTCTGCGGGAGCGCCGGGAAGACATTTCCCT
Source organism: Deltaproteobacteria bacterium (assembly GCA_013349495.1). GTDB lineage: Bacteria > Desulfobacterota > Desulfobacteria > Desulfobacterales > SURF-15 > DUZK01. Next base: position 2,576 of record DUZK01000221.1, on the reverse strand, counting down.
GCTGGTGGATTATTTTGTTGCGAAAATTTCAAAACGGTTGGGTAAGTCCATTGAGAGCACCCCGACGACCGTGATGAATGCATTACAGAATTATCACTGGCCCGGCAACGTCAGGGAGCTTGAAAACGTACTGGAGCGGGCGGTGATCAACTCCTCGGGACCCAAACTGCACCTGGTGGATGAACTGAAAAAACCCCATAAGGATTTAACGCCGGCCTCAAAAACACTGGATGAGGTCGAGCGTGACTATCTTGTCCGGGTACTTGAGCAAACCCAGTGGAAGGTGAGCGGAAAAACCGGGGCCGCAGAGATCCTCGGACTCGATCGCAGCACGTTGCGTGCCCGCATGCGAAAACTGGATATCGTTAAGCCGTGAGCATACGGAGTCTATTTTTTACGACCTGTCCCAAGAGATAGCCTGTCGATTCCTTTTCCATTACGGAAGGTCACCCCCCGGCGTCACAAATGCCAAGAATGTGGTCATATATGACCATTGGTCATATATGACCATGTTTTTACGCCCATTTATCCACCGACAGCCAATCTTTTTGCATAAATATTTCGTTTAAAATCAATAAGTTGAATAAAATAAACAGAAACTTTGCCTCTCTGGCATGAAGTTTGAGTATCTATTTCAGCAACGGTCCGTGCTGGGAGATCTCTAATTTTGCGGGCACGTGTTTTAAATGCGGAGTGTTCTGCTCTGCTGAGAGGAGGATTTTCATGATCATTGTCAGGATAACAATGAACGTACTTCCGGAAAAGCAGCTGGAGGTTACGCAAACGCTTCTCTCCATGATCGAATCGACGGGAAAGGAAGCGGGTTGCCTGAGCTATGCCGTCTTTTGCGATATCGAAGACAAGAACCGTTTCAGCCTGCTGGAGGAGTGGGAAACCCGTGAAGATCTGGACCATCATATAAGGTCGCATAGATTCGGCGTTTTGCTTGGATCAAAGACCCTTTTATGCGAACCGCTAAAAATTCAAATTAACACCGTTTCCCAATCGGAAGGAATGGAGGCCATTCATGCGGCCAGGGATAAAAGAAGCTATTTCGTTGCCGCCGGCAGCGAAGCGTTTTGAAAGGAGAATGCGACCATGGATAATGACCCGATCGATAAAATTTCGTCGTATATAAATGAATGGATAGAGCGATTCAAGTTTCCCCAGCTTAATCTCAGGCTGGCGGGCGCCTTGAAGATCTTCATCGCCGGGGTGGTGCTGGTAATTATCGGCTATAACCTCTTTTTCGTTTACGTTCGGCCCGATGAGTACGGGATCAAGGTGGCCCGGGTCGGCATAAACCGCGGCGTTCAAAAAAAGATCTATCAGGCGGGCCTGACTTTTGTTCTGCCCTTCGGGCTGCAGAAGATATACCGGCTTCCCAGGGGCATCCAGGTGCTGGAGCTGACCAATTTTCCCGAAACCGCCGCAACGGCAGCGAGGAAAGACCGGGCGGCGCACATTCAGACATCGGACGGCTTTTTCGTGGATGTGGACGTTTCCTTTCTTTACCACATCAAGGACCCCTACCTGGTTTTTACCACCATCGGTCCCGGAACCCTCTTTGAGGACAACGGCATCATTCCCAAGGCCGAACCGGCCTTGAAAGAGACCCTGGGAAAGTTGACCACCGAAGAATTCTACAACAGCCCGATGAGGGTCCAAAAGACGGAAGAAGCCAAGATAAGACTCAACAGCGAATTGAATTTAAAAGGCATCGAAGTGGACCAGGTACTGGTACGCTATTTTATATATAGTAAGGAAATCCAGAAAAACATAGAGGAAAAGAAGCTCCAGGACCAGATGGTTTTTACCAACCGGGCGGCGGCCCGCGCGGCCAAGGAAGAGGCCGAATTGAAGAAAATCGTGCAGGAAGGGATGGTCATCGCCGCCGTTGAGCTTGAAAAGGGCAAAGCCTATGTCACCCGCAAGATCGCCGAAAAGGATTTTTACGTTCGCAAGAAAAAAGCGGAAGCCGATCTGCTGGTGAAGCTGGCAGAGGCGGAACGCGTACGCCTGAAAAATGAAGCCCTGAAAGGAATCGGCTCCGAGCGCATGGTGGGACTGAAAATGGCCGATGCATACAAGGGGCTTGACGTTATCATCCTGCCCAGTGACGGTCCGGACGGAGTCAACCCGTTGAATCTGGACAACGCCCTGAAATTATTTGACGTTCGGAAAGGAGGCGGCAAATGAAACACTTTTTTATCCGGGTCGTTTTGATGCTGGCCATGTTCACCGCGGCCGGCTGTGTTCCCCATACCACCGGGGAGACAGAGGTGGGCGTTAGAACCCGCAAAATGGCTTTTATCGGCTCGAAGGGCGTTGAAGACCGGGTCTACGCCCCGGGTGCCACCTACTTTTTCATGCCGTTTATCAACGATTGGGATGTCTTTGACACCAAACTGCAGAACCTGGAGATGACGTTTTCGCAAATTCGGGGCGATCGTAAATCCAGAGACGATTTAGTGCTTAAAACCATCGACGGAAACGACATCAGTCTGGATGTGATCATCGCCTATCGCATCGATGCGAACAAGGCGCCCCACATTCTCCAGTACGTGGCCCGGGAT
>DUZK01000220.1 GCA_013349495.1 Deltaproteobacteria bacterium | reverse complement strand
TAGGTTGTATATTGTCTATAACCGTTTGAAATAATGTTTTATTTCCACCATACGGAAACAGTAAGCTTCCTGATCTAGTAGGTTTGCTGTTTCAGAATGTCAATACGATTAATCATTGTGCATTGAGTGTTCGTTTAAGTATAGTAAGAATTATATTATCATGTATTATGTCCGGTGTGCCTCAATCCTGCAGATTAGTAGCGAATCATTGTAATTCCTATCATTGTAATTCCTATCAATGGAAAGAAAAAATGATTGGAATTGAAAGGCGACATAATAATGAAGCACATTTCGCCCCTTAAAAATGTTGTTCAGGAGTATGCTTGGGGCTCTTATACGGCCATTCCTGAATTAATGGGAAATCCCTCTCCATCCGAGAACCCTCAGGCGGAGTTGTGGATGGGAGCCCATCCCAAGGCGCCGTCTTCTGTGCATATGGATAACCGCTGGCTATCCCTGGAAGAGGTTATCAAGAAAGACCCCATAACCATTCTCGGAAAGTCGGTTGCTGAAAAGTTCAATAATCGCCTTCCATTTCTCTTCAAAGTGCTGGCAGCCGAAAAACCTCTGTCCATTCAAGCGCACCCAAATCGAACTCAGGCCATAGCCGGTTTTGAAAAAGAGAATAGGCTTGGAATTCCTTTTGAAGCTTCCGACCGGAATTACAAAGATAACAATCATAAACCGGAATGTATCTGTGCATTGACTCCGTTTTGGGCGCTGAACGGTTTTCGAAGTATCCGGGAAATCATTTCGGGAATCAAGGATTGCTGCCCGAAGGGTTTGGAAAAGGAGCGGAGGCTGCTCGAAAGAAACCCCACCGATGACGGCCTGAAGCGGTTTTTTAAGTCACTCATGATGCTGAATCCGGATAAGAAGACAAAGATCATTGAAGAGGCGTTGAGCGTTGCCGAAAAACACCGTGAAAAGGATGCTGCCTACGATTGGATGATCAGGCTTCATCAGGCCTACCCGTCGGATATCGGTATCATATCTCCGATTATTTTAAATTTGATTCTCCTTCTGCCGGGTCAGGCCATGTTTCTCCCTTCCGGCCAGCTTCATGCATATCTGAACGGTTTAGGAATGGAGTTGATGGCCAATTCGGATAACGTATTGCGAGGCGGACTGACGCCAAAACATGTCGATGTGGAAGAATTGCTAAAGGTGCTTAGATTTAAACAAAGCAAGGGAACGATTCATTCTCCCGGTCCTGAATCGAAATTGGAGTATTTATATCCGAGTGATGCTGAAGAATTTGTTTTGTCAGTTATATCCATTAAAAAAGGAGACGTTTTTGAGAGCAATGAATTAAGCGGTGTTGAAATTTTATTCTGCTCGACAGGATCGGCGAGGATAAAAAGTGTAGCCGAGAAAGAGTTCATTACACTCAATCAAGGTGCATCGGCTGTTATATCGGCAGCAGCCCGGAAGTATAGCATTGAAGGGGATGCAACCATCTATAAAGCGGCGGTGCCGATCACCGCCTATTCCATCCATTCGGCTTTAGCAGATAACCGGGAAACCTGAAATTTGTGCGAAAGAGAGGCAATATGGAATCAGAACAACAAGTGACGAAGGGAAAGTCGTTTGTATTGAAAGAACATGTGAACTATGCCATCGGATCCGTGGTGAGCAAGACGCTTTTAAAAAAAGATACGGGGAACATCACGCTTTTTTCCTTTGATGCAGGGCAGGGGTTGAGTGAGCACACATCGCCGTATGATGCAGTGGTCTATATTTTGGACGGGGAAGCGGAGATTACCATCGGCGGCAATCCACAAATCGTGACATCAGGAGAAATGCTGGTGATGCCGGCTGACATACCCCACGGACTCCATGCGCATGAGGCGTTTAAAATGCTGCTCATCATGATTCGCGATAAATAAAAGCCGCGGGATAACCTTACGGCCTTTTTTTAGGAGTAAAAAACCATGAATAACAATGATATTTCGCATTTGCGGCAAGCCATCGATGCCATCGATCTTAAGATTTTGGATTTGATAAATCAGCGATTATTGAATGCCGAGTCGATTGGATCAGCAAAAGCTCAAAACGGCATCGGGGTGATAGATCCTGCACGTGAGTACGAATTAATCAAAAAACTCAGTGAATCAAACAAAGGCCCCTTAAGCAGCAATGCGCTTCATCATATTTTTACCGAAATCATTGCAGCATGCCGCGAGATTCAAAGCCCACAGCGGGTAGCCTACTTGGGACCGGAGGCGACATTTACCCACATCGCTGCAATCAATCATTTTGGACGTTCCGTCTCTTTCAATCCTCAACCCAGCATCCAGGATGTTTTCCGGGAAGTAGAAAAAGGTTCATATCATTTTGGGGTGGTTCCTGTTGAAAATTCCATTGAAGGTGCCGTGAATCATACGCTTGATCTTTTTTATGAGTCGGAATTAAAAATATGTGCCGAAATATACCATGTAATTTCCCATGATTTACTCTCAATCTCTGATTCATGCAAAGATATCAGCAGAGTATATTCACATCCCCAGGCATTTGCTCAGTGCCGAAGATGGCTTCGAAGGAACCTGCCCGATGCAGTCCTGGTAGACTGCAGCAGTACGGCGGAAGCTGCACGAAAGGCAGTTGAGGAGCCGAGGTCGGCTGCAATAGCCAGCGGGGAAGCCGCCCGGTTCTATAATCTTAAAGTGCTGTCATCGAAGATCGAAGATATGACTCGAAACATTACGAGGTTTTTAGTTATCGGTAATCACGACATCAGAGCTACCGGTACCGACAAAACATCTATTTTGTTCGTTACCACCCATGTTCCCGGATCGCTCTTTAGGCTGCTTAAACCCATAGCCGACTCGGGGATTAATATGGTAAAGTTGGAGTCGAGGCCTATTAAAAGGGAAAACTGGAATTATATGTTTTTTCTGGATATTGAAGGACATTTGTCGGATCCTCCAGTGAAACAAACCTTGAATGAGATGAAGCCGCTTTGCCTGTTCATGAAATTGCTCGGATCATATCCAAAGGTAGACGATGCGGCAGGGCTTTCAAAAGGAACCTCATAAAAGTCTTGGAATATAGATAATCGGTTGAGGATGGGAATGTTACCCGATACGGAAGCCACGCCGATGGAGAAACGGTATCTAGAAAAAGAAATGGCGGTAATGGAGGCTTTGATCAATGATTGAAATTAAGCCGAAGAAGATCGAGTCTGCCGAGGTCACATTGCCGGGGTCCAAAAGTTTTACGCATCGCATGATGATCACGGCAGCTCTTTCCAACGGCCACTGCATCTTGAGCAACTGGCTTAAAAGTGAAGACACGCTGCATACCCTTGAAACATTAAAACGATTCGGAATTCAAACCGAACCTGCTGAACCGGATCTTCACATTCATGGCCAAAGCGGATTTATCGGGCCTTACGCCCATCCGATCTATCTCGGAAATTCAGGAACCTCAATGCGGTTGATAAGCGCGTTGGCTGCGCTCGGAAACGGTATCTATCATCTTACCGGAAATCAAAGAATGCAGGAAAGACCGATTCAGGATTTAATCGATGGATTAGAGCAGATCGGTGTGTGTGCCAAGACGCTGAATTCCGACGGCTGTCCACCGTTGACCATAGCGGGAGGAAAATTGACCGGCGGGCAAATCGAGCTTAATTGTGAAAAAAGCAGTCAATTTCTTTCCGCCTTACTCCTAATCGGGCCTTATTCAGTAAACGGTATCGATATCTTTGTGACCCGCGGTCCGGTCTCCCGCCCGTATATCGATATGACCATCGAGGTAATGGAGAAGTTCGGTGTTGAAGTGAAACGGGACGGTTATAAACGCTTTGCGGTGGATGGGAATCAACAATACCTGGCCGGTGATTTTAATGTAGAACCGGATGCGTCCCAGGCAAGTTATTTTTGGGGAGCTGCCGCCATCACCGGTGCGGAAATTAAAGTTAGAGGGCTTACGAAAGAATCGAAGCAGGGTGATATGGGGTTTGTCGAGCTTCTTGAGAGAATGGGTTGCCACGTATCTCATGAATCAAATGGAATCCGTGTCAAAGGCGGAACGCTTTCAGCCATAGATGTGGATATGTCCAGCATGCCGGATGTGGTTCCAACCCTTGCAGTCGTCGCTGCTTTCAGTGAAGGCACAACTCACATAAAGAATGTGGGACACCTCAGAGAAAAAGAAACCGATAGGCTGGGTGCTGTGGTTTCGGAATTGTCCAAGATGGGCATTGAAGCCTGGAGTACGGACTCTGATCTGATCGTAAAGGGGGGGAGACCTGAAGGTTCGCTTATCGATACATATGATGACCATCGCATCGCCATGAGCTTCTCGATTGCGGGGCTTCGTATTCCCGGCATGAATATTTCTGATGAGAAATGTGTCGAGAAATCGTTCCCCAAATTTTGGGATGTACTGGAAAGCTTGCCATCAGTATGACCCTTAACCCCTCTACGTTTTATTTACGATCAGTTAGTCCCTTAATAATTCTTTTTATGCATTTTATGGCAAAATACCAATATATAAGCACCCCGCCAGAAAGACGGCGGGCAAGCAAATTCCAAATAAATTCAAAATTCAAAATTTCAATGACCGAAACTTAATGATCTGACAGATCAATACCAAATCTTTGTTTTGAATTTGTGTTTTTGGTTATTGGATATTGTTTGTTATTTGGGATTTGGGATTTGTTTTTTCCGGCTTGTCCGCCTCTCTTTGGCGGGTTTATCCGGGTTAGGATTTAAAATCAAAGAATAAAGTACGATATGAGAGGCCATTATGCCGGGAAACACATTCGGTAAACTGTTCAAGATTACAACCTGGGGAGAATCGCATGGAAAAGGCATCGGCGTCGTCATCGACGGATGCCCTCCCAATATTCCGCTCAGTGAAGAATTAATCCAGGCTTATCTCGACAAACGGAAACCGGGCTCGAGTTCGGCCAGCACAACGAGAAAGGAGCCGGATCAGGTATTGATTCTATCCGGTCTGTTTGAAGGGAAAACCACCGGCACTCCTATCTCTATTATGATCGAAAACAAGGACCCGAAATCGAAAGCATACGAACCTTATGCGGACCTTTACCGGCCGGGCCATGGTGATTTTACCTACCACAAAAAATACGGTATCAGAGATTGGCGGGGCGGGGGGCGTGCCTCGGCACGTGAGACTGCCGCAAGGGTGGCTGCCGGAGCTGTTGCAAAGGCTATTTTGGAAAAAGAAGGAATCGAGGTCATTGCATATACAAAGGAATTGGGCGGAATCAAGGCGGTTTCCTGCGATCTATCAGAAATTCATGACAATCCCTACCTGTGTCCGGATCAAGATGCAGCTGAGAAGATTGAAAACCGGGTAAAAGATATCCGGAAAAAGGGAGATTCATTGGGCGGTATTGTAGAAATCATGGCCACCGGTATGCCGGCGGGCCTGGGAGAGCCGGTATTTGATAAACTGGATGCCGAGCTTGCAAAAGCCCTCATGGGTATCGGCGCGGTCAAAGGGGTGGAAATCGGTGCCGGTTTTGAAGCTTCCCGCATGCTGGGATCCGAAAACAACGACCCGATAACTCCAGAGGGTTTTGCCTCAAACAATGCAGGCGGGATTCTGGCAGGTATTTCCAATGGAGACGATATTCTGGTTCGGGCGGCAATAAAGCCGATCCCATCGATTTCCATAGAGCAAAAGACCGTCGATGAAAACGGCCACCCCCGCAGCATTACCATTAAAGGACGGCATGACATAAGTGCCATACCCAGGATCAATGTGGTTTGTGAAGCCATGGTGAATCTTGTCCTGGTCGACCATCTGTTGCGCCAACGTGCTATCTGCATCTAACGAATTCTCTTTGCTTGACACTCCGGCGTTGCTTATCTATAAAAGCTTGAATTTGTCGTCAGGGAAATTTTTTCTTGGACACGGACCTGCCCGCCGTCTATATTTTTAGGATCGGCAGGCGGGTATGGGTCCTATTTAACGTTACGGTAACTATGAGGATTTATTTATGTTTTCACATGAATCACTAAAAGATCTCTGCAAAGCGACTTTTTTGAAAATCGGGTGTTCCGAGGATCATGCGGAATTGGCGACGGACGTTCTGCTTTCCGCTGATTTGCGCGGAATAGACTCCCATGGTGTGGTAAGACTTCCCGGATATGTAAGATTGTGGGAAGTCGGTCGGATCAACACCGATCCGGATATTAAAATCGTTCATGAAACGCCTAGTACCGCATCGGTGGATGTCGATAAGGGACTCGGGTTGATCGTAGCCCCTTTGGTCATGAAAATGGCCATTGAAAAAGCAAAGGCTGTGGGTAGCGGGTGGATATCGGTTAAAAATTCAAGCCACTTCGGCATTGCCGGATACCATGCCATGATGGCGTTGGAACATGATATGGTGGGTATCGCCATGACCAATGCCAGCCCGCATGTTGCGCCCACTTTCGGTGCGGAACGGTTGCTGGGTACGAATCCTATTGCCGTGGCCATTCCTGCAGACAAGGAACCGCCGTTTGTCGCAGATTTTGCAACTACCCCTGTGGCCTATGGCAAAATCGTGGGAATGCAGCGAAAGGGGGAGGCGTTGCCCGTAGGCTGGGTTCAGGATGCAACCGGAAAACAGACCACAGACGCTTTCGCCACCCATGAAGGAGGGGCGCTTTTGCCGCTGGGAAGCGATAGAGAACACGGGAGCCATAAAGGATTCTGTTTGGGTGCCATAGTCGATATTTTTTGTGCAGTGCTTTCCGGTGCAAACTACGGACCATGGGTTCCGCCTTTTCCGGCCTATCTTCCGTTGCCGGAAACGTCCGTGGGGGAAGGCATCGGACATTTCTTCGGAGCGTTTAGAATCGATGCGTTTCGTCCTGCAGAAGAGTTCAAATCCCACATGGATACCTGGATTCGTCGATTCAGAGCCGCAAAGCCCGCTGAAGGGCATGACCGGGTAGTCATACCCGGTGATCCGGAGCGTGAGATGATCGAGAAGAGGAAGCGTGAAGGGATTTCCTTAATGGACTCGGTTGTTGAAGAATTAAAGGAACTGGCCGAAAAATACGAACTCGATTTTCCTCAACAGCGGTGAAATTATATTTTTTTTGGACGCAGATCGTTCATTCGATTCTTGATGCTCGACGCTTGATCGTCAATCGGCAAGAACCCTTGTTGCCTTGGGAATCATCCCATCCAGGGGGTGGTCGGCTATTTGGAATTTAAGCAGGAAGATCGGAAATCGAAAAGCAAAAATCATAAATATACCAGGAGGGACCATAAAATGAGTAG
>DUZK01000219.1 GCA_013349495.1 Deltaproteobacteria bacterium | reverse complement strand
TTAATGGATAATTTGGAAGTAATAGAGCACTTTCTTCCATACTTTTCAATAGCTTATTTAACTTAACAGCCGTTAATTTCGTATCTATAAACAATTCATTTTATGAGTTTTGAAACTAGCTCCTAATACTAAAATTGCAACAAAAAAGAAATATAATGATTCAACACTTAAAAAGGATCATTTTAAATTCACCAATGCCGATTGGACATCGGTTTATAATGATCTCAATGCCAAACCGGGACGTATTGAAACCGATATTTGATTGAGCGCTCTTTGGCCGATTGATTTCTGTTGTCTTTATAGTGTATGTCGTTAGGACCTTTTGCCATTGGTTTGCAGTCGGCCGTAAGGATTTTGGAGAAAATAGCTATGTCGAATGATTTTGATTGGAATACCGGCTGCTGGAAAAACGAAGAAGCTCCTGATGCGACTTCCGAAATATTGATCGCATCCGACTGGGCGCCCATCCGCGCCTACAAGGAGATTATTTTAAGAGATCCGGAAGCGGTCTACGGCGACCTGATGCCCGTACTTCGACAAAGCGATCTTCGAATCGTCAATCTTGAATGTCCCCTGACCTCGGAAACCTCGCCGGTATGGAAGAGCGGATCGGTTCTTAAAGGGGACCCGGAACATGTTCACGGGTTGACGGCGGTTCCTTTTGAAATAGCCACCCTCGGAAACAATCATGTTTTCGACTACGGGGTGGACGCGTTTGAGCAGACCCGCGAGCTTCTTAAAGACAATGCGATCCAAACGGTCGGTGCAGGCATGTCGGCAAAAGAGGCGCGGCAATCCTTGACCGTTTCCGTGGGGGACGCGAGAGTGGCCGTCATCAATTTCAGCGAGGGGGAGGATCTTACGGCCGCAGGAAGCGGCCCGGGGGTATTCGGCTGGGAGGTCGATCACGTCATTGCCGGCATCGAACAGATCCGAAAATCGGTAGACATTCTCATCGTCATCTGCCACTGCGGGGTGGAGTATATCCCCTTTCCCCCGCCTTACGTCGCGGAAGCCTTTCAACGGATAGCCGAGGCCGGCGCCGATCTTGTCATCGGGCATCATCCCCACGTTCCCCAGGGCGTTCAGATCCATAAAAACGTCCCCATCTGCTATAGCATGGGGAACTTTGTCTTTTATCAGGAAACCGATCTCAAGTACCGCAAAGTCGGCTATTTGATTAAAGCCGGAGTTTCTAAAGGCTCTGTTTCATACATCGAGCTTATTCCATACGGCATCTATCCCCAAGGCCTCGGTTTGTTGAAAGGCGAAACATATCACCGGTTTTTTAAAAAACTAAAACAGGTCTCGTTGCCCCTGAGCGATTTCAGCGAAATCGTTAATGCCTGGCACGGATTTTTACGGCACTATGGTGTTAACGGGTTTTTTAATGAAATCGAGATGCTATTAGCTAAATTGCGTGAAGAGCCGAAAAAAGGCGCGGCCATGTTCAGAAACCGGATCTCCACCATGCAGCACAACCAACACTGGATAGATGCGATGACGAGAATCATCGAAGGCCAGATCGATTCGTCTCCCCAGTGGGCGTACGACCTGACCCGGGAATGGCTCACCGCGAAGATCGATTGAAAATGGATTCCGCACACGAAAACGGCATAAAATCGGTTTTGGATAAGAAATCCGCTTCTATTCTCATAACCGATTCGGGTCTAGGGGGACTCTCCATCTGTGCCGAAGTGGTTTCCCGGCTGCACCGCAAGCCCCTCTTCCGGGATGCCTCCATCACGTATTTCAATGCCTGGCCGGAGCAGAACCGGGGATATAACAAATTCGAAACCATAACCGAAAGGATCAGGATTTTTGACCGGGCGCTTGTCGGCATGGCAGCATATCATCCCGATCTGATTATGATCGCCTGCAATACGCTTTCGGCGCTGTATGATCGAACCGAGTTCAGCGACCATTCCGGGATACCGGTTCTGGGAATCATCGATTTCGGCGTCGACCTCATCCATGAAGCGCTGGTTCTGGCGCCGGGCAGCAAAGCGCTCGTTCTGGGCACCCTGACGACGATTGCCGAAAATCGACACAAAGCATTGCTGATTGAAAAAGGTATCGATGCCGACCGCATTATCACCCAGGCCTGCGACGGTCTTGCCACGGCAATCGAAAAGGACCCTGAAGGCGAAGCCGTTTCCCGATTGACGGATCGGTATATTCGCGAGGCGGCATCGAAAATCGGCCGAACCCGAGGCAGGCTCTTTGTTTCATTATGCTGTACGCATTTCGGCTATATCGCACCTGCCATCGCACAAAAAGCAAAACAGCACATCACGGAAGATGTTGCGGTGCTCAATCCCAACACCGTGATGAGCGAGTTTTTATTCGAAAGGGGAAAAGGAGGCGTTTGTTCCAAACCGACCATCGACATTAAAGTAGTTTCCAAAATAGTGATAGATGATATAAAGATCGATTCGATTTCAAGGTTGATAAAAGATATTTCACCGGAAACAGCGGAAGCGCTGATAAATTATGATCACAAACCGGATCTGTTCGTATTCTGATACAGGAGGCAAAATTGAAGAAAGTACTCATAATCACCGGCCCCGGAGGAGATGCACAGGGATGGGGGAACCTGGAAGTTACCGAGGAGCTGTGCCATTCACTGAACTCGGCGGGTAAATCCGCTGAGATCGTCTATGTGGATAAAAAAGAGGAGCTGTTGAAGGCCATAGAAAAAAAATCCTATGACATTATCTGGAGCGCGCTCTATCATGTTTCAGAAAAAGAGGATATCGTCGGCATGTGCGTGGATGACGACTCATGGGTTGCCGACATTTTCGATGCCAAAGGATTGCCCTATGTCGGGCCCGATGCCGAGACCATGAAGCGTCTGATCCGCAAAGATCAATCCCACCGGGTCATGTACAGCCGGGGGGTGACGGTTCCGTATTTTTATGTGGTGGAAAAAGGCGGCGAATTGCCGGAGGTGAAATACCCTGCTTTTGTCAAACCGAGCTGTGAGTCCCGGTCGGTGGGCATCAGCGACGACAGTGTCGTCAACACAAAGGCAGAGCTCAAGGAAAGGGTTAACTATGTCCTTTATACGCTCGAACAGCCGGCCCTCATCGAGGAGTATCTGCCGGGACCGGAATATACCGTCCTGATGCTGGCAAACGGTAAAAGCCAGGAGCTGCTGCCCGGGCTGATTACCATCGATGCCTCCTATTACAAGAAATATCCGATTCTGAGGAGCGACTTGAGGGGCGGGCTCGTTAAAATAAAGAAGCCCGAATCCAGAATCGATGAAGCCAACGACCTCGCCCGGCAGGCCGTTGCGGCCCTAAACTGCCTGGATCATGTCAGGGTCGATATGCGCGTGGGCGCCGACGGCAGGCTGAAAGTCATCGAGGTAAACGGCATACCGGGACTTAAGCCGGCCAAGAGCTGGAGCCCTCAGATTTATAACCTGTATCATGCCTCCGGAAAAGGGCCGATGGAAGATTACCGGGCCCTGGTTCACCGTATCGTCGACTCCGCTCTTGAAAGATATGGGCTTAATTAGTTCTAACTGATATTGCTTTGCGCTTTATGCAAAAACCAATACACAAGCACCCCGCCAGAAAGGCGGCGGACAAGCAAATTACAAATAAATTTCAACTTCCAATATCCAATGACCCAAACAGGCTTGAAATGTCTGTTCTTGGAGATCCTGTGCGTGTTTAGAATTTTGAATTTTGGTCATTGTGATTTGTTTGGTATTTGATATTTGTGATTTGGAATTTCCCCGATAAATCGGGATTTATGACCGAGGCGCACACGTCCGCTTCGCTCCAACCGGTTTATCCGGGTTGGCATATTATGGCTATCCCTCATGATCCGGAACTGACCGAAAAATTGCAGGAAGGGGTGTTGCGGGAGGATACCGACGCAAGGGGCGGGTTTGCATTTAATCTCGATTTTTCGGTTCCCTATATCGTTACGGCAATCCATGCCGGCGGTCGCATCCGCGATGAATTGCAGCCCTTGATGAAGATTTCTGCAAAAGAGCGCGCCTATGAAGACGATATTGCAACCGATCGCATCATACAGGGCCTTCCCTGCACAATCTGGGGTCTGGACTCCAGGGCCGAGTACGATTTAAACCGGACCCCTGATACGGCGCTTCCCCTGACCCCGGAAATGTTTTGGGGGGTAAGGGTGTATCAGGAACAGCCCACGCCCGAAATGAATCGTCAAAGCCTTGAAAAATATAACGCCTTTTATCATTTCGTCGGAAGCTGCGTGAAGATCGTCCTCGAACGTTTCGGCATCTGCATTGTCTACGATATGCATTCCTACAATATCGACCGTCAGGTAGCGAAAGGATTCGCTTCACCGCCCGTATTCAACCTCGGCACGGAGCTGCTCGACCGATCAAAATGGAAAAAGCCGATTGACGGATGGCTTCAGCAGCTTCGTCTTATCGAGATTCCGGGCTTTCAAACAACAGTCGCAGAAAACGAGGTTTTTTCCGGTCGGGGGGAATTCTGCCGGCGTCTAACCCGGTGGGACCCGAACATTCTGGTGCTTCCGACGGAGATTTCCAAGATTTACATGAACGCCCGGGAAGGGATCGTATACGACGCTGTCATCTCATCTCTTCAAAAAGGGCTTCAATCCGCCATCACCACCCATGCCCGATCGATTTCGGATCCATAAATTAACATTGATAGTTTGCTTTTAGCCAAAGGATTCATTGGAAGAATCCGATTGTGTTTACGATATGTCAAACCGAAAGATATAGACAGGCCACCACTTCCAGCACCTATCATTAAACATCACAGAGCCGCTTCCCTGGCCGCCTCAACCATGGCCTTAGCGGCTTCCGGATATACCCAGGTATCTATGCTGCATCCGTTGGCCAGAAAGAACCTCGTTTTTCCTCCTAGTTCGATACCCTCTTTTGTGTGCTCTTTGAGAAATGCCGGGGTCCGTTGAGCGGACAGCTTGTGATCGATCCCCCCCATGACACACCCCTTGATTCTGCTTTTTACATATTTAAGTGACGGCCCGTTGGGTCCCCGATCCCACCAGTTGAAGATATCCACCGGATAATCGAGGCAGTCGTCAAAATAGAGGTCTTCGCCGTGGACGTGAGCGGTGTTCATTTTGCCAAGGCCGGAGATGGCTTCAAACACCTTTTTGTCATACGGTTTCACGAATTTCAGAAACTGCTCACGGGATACGGATTCACGGGTGGCCGGTACGGCCATAAAGATTCCCGCAGCCCCGATCTCAAGCGCCCGTTTGCAATAGTCCATCAGGTTTTCCGATACCGTGTCGAGTGCCTCCAGCAACGCATCCGGCGCCTCATCCATCAAGAAATTGATATTCTCGGCAGACAGGTGCCGCTTGATGCTCAGCCAGGGGTCGAACACCGTATCGATAAAATAGGCACTGCCTTTAAGTGATTTACGGATAATCTCGATGGCCTTGAGCTGCTCCTTCCATACCTGTTCGACATCAAACCGGGCCAACTTCATCAGGTCGTCTTTTGATTTGATCCCCCGAAGGCCTTCCGGCATGGGATAGTAGTAATCGTTCATCACCTTGAGAAAATCGAGATCGTAATAATCGAAAAATTCCAAGGTGATTTCTGCAAACTTTTCCCCGTCGGCATGCTGGATGCCGAAATGATACCAGAACGATACGGGCGGGCGATCTACTTCCTGCCCGTTCAACACAGCGTCGACTCTTTGGATTTTGTTCATTTATCGATATCTCCCTCCATTTGGTTTTAGAAATTATATTTAGGATTCTCGTTTCTTGATACTGGATACTCGATATCAGAGCCCCAACTTCGAGTTTTGCATCATTCCCCTCACGCTGAAGAAATCTTTTCAGATCGTTATTATCCATCAAGTATCGAGTTTCGAGCATCAAGCATCATCGGAAAGCTCGAACGAGCTTTCCGATTGTAAGCCCTTGAAACACGATGGAAAATACCACAATTGAATAGGTCATGAAAAGTATCGCATCTCGCCCGGTTCCTGCCGGAAGCGACAACGCAAGTGCCACGGAGATGCCTCCCCTCAATCCGCCCCAAGTCAGTATCTTGACCACATGGGGACTGAATGATCGAAACGGACGAAGCATGGCAACCGGTATTCCGACACTGATGAAGCGTGAAAGCACAACAATCGGGATCAATAATACACCGGCCGTGAAATATGCCTTTGAAAAGGACAATACCATCACTTCGAGGCCGATGAGGACAAACAGCACCGCATTCAGTATTTCATCCACAAGCTCCCAGAACATATCCAGATGTTGACGGGTCGTATCGGACATGGCAAGCATTCGGCCGTGATTTCCGATCAAAAGCCCGGCAACCACCACAGCGATGGGGCCTGATATATGCAGATAATCGGCCAATGCATAGCCGCCGGAAACCAGGGCCAGTGTAATGAGGATCTCGACCTGATAGTTATCCACGCTTTTCAACATCCAGAAGGAAAACAATCCGATGATAATACCGTAGCCAATACCGCCCACCACTTCCACAGCGAACAGCTTTGATATGGACCAGAAGGAAACCGGCTCGGTGCCGGAGGCCAATTTCAGGAGCACCAGGAAAACCACCACCGCCACTCCGTCATTGAACAGGGATTCACCGGAGATCTTTACTTCCAGGCTTTTCGGAACCCCGGCTTTTTTTAAAATGCTTAAAACAGCGATAGGGTCTGTGGGGGATATGAGGGAACCGAAGAGAAGGCAAAAAATAAAAGACGCCTCGATTCCCAAACGGCCCAAAATCCACCAGGCCGCGGCACCGATAATAAATGTAGACCCCACAACGCCGACCGTGGCAAGGAGGCTGATAATCCTTCTCTGCTGATAGAGATCGGATAAATCGATATGGAGGGCGCCGGCAAATAAAAGGAAGCTGAGCATCCCGTGGAGCAGGGTTTCGTCAAAGTCGATGCTGCTCAATAGTTGTCTGGTGCTTTCTTTTAATCCCAAACTCAATGGCCCAAGAAGGATCAACACCAACGACCCCAACAGGGCGATCAGCATAACGCCGATGGTGTTGGGAAGCCGAACGGTGCGATGGTTGATGTATGAAAAAACCGCGGATATGGTAATTAATATGGCGATAATATTAAATAATTTCATTGCTCGATACTTGATGCTTGATACTCAGTGTTTGATATTCTAATTCTTACGGTCCTTTTTTTATCTAAAAAAGTTTCAGCTGCTTCCGCTCATCCGGCCTGGGCTTTTTCACCTGGAGGGCCTGATGGTCCCTGAGCTGTTCTT
>DUZK01000218.1 GCA_013349495.1 Deltaproteobacteria bacterium | reverse complement strand
TATAAAATTGATAAAATACCTTAACTTTAGGCACTCTAGATCACTTTAGGCACTTTAAACTTTTTCATAGGATGAAGAAACCAATTGTAATACGTAACCGTATTTAAGAATACGTGTACTTAGCAAGACAAACATAAAAAGTGAGGATATCATTATAATAATCTCTATGACAACTTAAAAAGGGCGAATGCAGGCAGCTGAAAATCTTGTTTGAAGCCTTGAACTAGGATATGCCTTGAATATGAGCAACAAGTATCATGCCCTAAATCCGGATAATCTCATAGTCGATCAAATCAGGAAATCCCTAAATTGCAGCCGAATCATGGCCACAGTCCTGGCCAACCGGGGAATAACAGATGCTGAACATGCAAACCGTTTTCTAAACCCTTCTCTAAGCCACCTCGCCCCCCCCTTCTCTATCAAGGATATGGAAAAAGCTGTCTTCAGAATCATAACAGCCATAGAAAATAACGAAAAAATCCTCGTATTCGGAGACTATGATGTAGATGGTGTTACATCAACAGTGCTCCTTTATGAATTTTTGCAGTCTTTAGGGGCTTCGGTCTCGTATTACATTCCACACCGGGCAAAAGAAGGATACAGTCTTCAAAAACAGCATATACATAACCTCGCTGAACCCAAAGGATATCGATTGATCATCACCACGGATTGCGGATCCTCAAGCCATGAAGCCATTGAAGCAGCCCGGGAAAAAAGCATCGATGTCATTGTAACAGATCATCACCATGTCCCTGACATACTGCCGCCAGCACTGGCGCTTTTGAACCCCAAACGTAAAGACTGCCATTCCGGTTTTGAACATTTAGCCGGCGTCGGGGTAGCATTCAGTCTCCTGATTTGCCTCAGAAAAGAACTCCGTTCCCGCAATTACTGGAAAACTTCACCGGAACCGAATTTGAAAGAATGTTCGGATCTTGTCGCCTTGGGAACGGTTGCGGATCAAGTACCGTTAATCAAGGATAATCGGATTCTGGTGAAAACCGGAATCCGTCATATTAATAGAAAGAGGCGCCCGGGATTAATTGCCCTGTCATCTGTAGCAGAGATCTCGGACCGGATTGACGCGGAAAACATTGCCTTTCGGCTGGCCCCGCGCCTGAATGCTCCCGGACGACTCGATCATCCGCATTTGGCTGTAAAACTCCTGCTTTCAAAAAATCAAAATGAAGCAGAGCATATTGCCCAATCTCTGAATCGTTTAAATTCTGACCGAAAAAATATAGAACAGGAAATTTTTTTGGATATCAGGAATTATCTGGAGAAAGACCATCTGGCGTCCAATCAAAATTCCATCGTATTAGCAAATTCTACCTGGCATGAAGGGGTAATCGGAATCGTTGCAGCAAGGATTGCGGAACTATACCATTGTCCGGTCGCCTTGATTGCGGAAAAAGGCGGTATCGGAAAAGGTTCGGCGCGAAGCGTCTCTGGATTTGATTTATTTGAAGGACTCAAAACATGCAGGAACCATCTTGAGACATTCGGCGGGCATTCAATGGCGGCCGGATTCAGAGTAAACATCGATGAGATCCCTCAATTCAAAGATGCTTTTGAGCGCGCCGTGACAGACCTCGGAATGGCTGATGAATCCGAGATCGGCGACTGCATACCTATCGATTGCAGCATCGATTTTAATGATATTACAGAGCAACTTATCGATTCACTTGAAGCTCTGGAACCATTTGGCAACGGAAACCCCGAACCCGTTTTTCAGGCGAAAACGCTCAGTATCGTGTCTCAAAAAATAGTCGGCAGCAGGCACAGGCAGCTTGTATTGGCCCAGCCTTCCGTTGCAGGTAAAAAATATCTTCACGCAATCCAATTTAATGTCGACTCCACAGAGCCTCTGGACGATAGCCTTTCCACACCTGTTTTCAGGCTCCGATGGAACCGATGGAACGGCAGAAAACGCCCTCAATTAATTATTCTATAAAACCAAAAGCTGTCTCAAAACTCGAAAGCTATCTCAAAAATAGCAGCTTAAGTTCAAGAGCAAGACGCAGGCCGATGAAGAAGCGCAGCATACACGTTAGTATGTGAGCATTTTAAAGAGGCGTGCAACGAAGCTATTGAGCGTTAGATGCATTTTTGAGATAGCTTTTAAAATTTTTCTTGAAAACTTCGTTGTATACCATTAATATCCTTCAGATTTGGAAGCAGCATATTCAAGTACTGGGGCTTCGCCCAAATTGGAATACTGGAATTTTGGAGCGCTGGAATAATGGATTCCAGTATTCCACTATTCCATTATTCCAGGATCGAGGCAAGAACTCCGGTTTAAGAATTTTTATATATTTTTATTTTGCTGCAGAAATTCCGAGATATAACTGGTATACCCTTTTACCAATGAGGATGACCAATGGCTAAGGTTTTTCGTCCGAGCACGCGTGAATCAACAATATTATCAAAAATAGAGTCCTCCAAGGAATATGAACGTCGGCAGGCTATCAATGCGGTGAGGGATCGTATGGAGCCCCTGGCCAACGCCATTTCCCAGCGGTTGGTAGATTCCAATTTGGTGGAGACCACCAGCAAGAACGCCCTTGAAGAACAGATTCGGGGATGCCTGGAAAAATTGAGTCGGTCGGATGATTTTGAAATCGATTATCAGGTCGCCCCGATTCGAAGGCTGGTTCCGCATCCGCACATTGTGAGCTTATACGTAACGGCTTTTGTTATCGAGAAGCTCATCAAGCACAAAGATGTTGTTGACATATTCGGATCGGATGAAGATATATATCTTTGCATTAACAGGGAAGTAAGAAAACACCTGTCTTGAAATGCGCCCCTCCTTCCACCCGAGATTGGTCAATGGACCATTCGAAGATCCCGGGCTGTTCATACCATTTCTTTATGAGAAAAGAGCCCTTCTTTTCGATTTAGGCGATATTCACAATCTGTCGACACGTGATATCCTGAAGATCTCCCATGTTTTCGTTACCCATACGCATGTGGACCATTTTATCGGCTTTGACCGGTTGATCCGCCTGCTGCTCGGGCGCGAAAAGACCTTAAATCTATACGGGCCGGAAGGGTTCATAAAAAATGTGGAAGGAAAACTTTCAGGATACGCATGGAATCTTGTTGCCAATTACCAAAACCGTTTTGTTATCAACGTCAGCGAAGTTGATAAAAATACCATAACTACCAAACAGTATCGCTGCAAAGACGGTTTTATTTCAAAACCGAACCGCTCATCAAAAGCGTTTTACAAAATCCTGCTCCAAGAGCCCTCTTTCACCGTTTCCGCGATTATTCTCGATCATCGGATTCCGTCCCTGGGAGTGAAGATAACGGAACGGTTTCACGTGAACATCAACAGGGAATCCGTACTCTCCATGGGGCTTGAAATCGGCCCATGGCTGAATGCTTTCAAGTTGGCGCTTTTCAATAATCAAGATCCTGAATCACTGTTTAAGATTCATGGCGGACCTGAAAACAATGTTTTAGCCGATTACAAACTGGGAGAGCTTGCCGAGCGGATCGCGATCATCTCCCCCGGCCAGAAAATGGCTTATATTGTGGATTCCGTTTATAGAGAACCATCCATCAATGAGGTTATCCGGTTCGTGTCAGGGGTGGACCATCTCTATGTTGAAGCAGCCTTCCTGGATGAACATCGTGATATTGCGCAGGAAAAATATCATCTGACAGCCCGGCAGGCAGGCACCATTGCAGCCCGGGCCCGGGTAAAACAGTTCACGCTATTTCACTTCTCACCCCGCTATACGGGCCAGGGCCATCTTCTTGAAGCCGAGGCAAAAAAAGCGTATGATGCAGCGATTTCATCCGCGGACAACGAAGCACATTTATATTTCAAATAGATCGGAACCACTTATGGCTGACAATAATTTCAGTTTCAAACCTCACGGCGGAAAACTCATAAATCTTATGACGGGCGAAAACCGGTCCGACCTGCTGAAAGAAATTTCAATCAACCTTCAGGATATTTCATTAAATGACCGTCACCTTTGTGATTTGGAGCTGCTCGCTACCGGTGCATTTTCTCCCATAGAAGGATTCATGAACCGCCCGGACTACGAGTCGGTTCTGGATCGAATGAGGCTGCAAAACGATCTGCTCTGGCCGATGCCGATATGCCTGGATATTTCTCAAACGCAAGCTCGTTCCATCGAAATCGGACAATCCATCGCACTCAGGGATCCGGAAGGATTTCTTCTGGCTGTTCTTCATATCGAAGACATGTGGCCCAATGATAAGGAACTCGAAGCCTCTCAGATATACGGAACACGCAATCCGGAACACCCGGGGGTGAACTATATTTTCAATCAGCTTGGTGAGTATTATGTGGGCGGCAAGCTGGAGGTGTTGAGCCTGCCCATTCATTTCGATTTCAAACGGCTTCGCAGAATTCCGTCAGAAATCTGTGAAACCTACAATCGATTGGGATGGAAGCGGATTGTCGGCTTTCAGACCCGGCATCCCCTCCACCGGCCTCAGTTTGAAGTAACCCTGCATGCAATGCGGGAATGCAAGGCCAACCTGCTTCTGTTGCCTATTGCAGGGATTTCGAAACCCGGAGACTTTGACCATTATACCCGTGTAAGATGCTATCGGGCGGTGACCCGGCATTATCCGCCGGATTCATTTATCCTGAATTTACTGCCATTGGCCATCAGGCTGGCGGGACCGAGGGATGGACTCTTGGACGCCATCATCTCCAAGAATTTTGGCTGCACCCATTTTATTGTCGGATATGACCATGCAGGCCCCGGTGCAGACAGTCAGGGAAACCGTTTCTACGAAAAAAAAGCAGCTCAAGAACTGACAAAATCGCACAGTGAAGAAATCGGTATCGAAATCCTGGATTATGATGAAATGGTATACATTCCGTTTGAAGACGAGTACCGATTTGCAAACCAGGTGCCTGAAGACATGCAAACCATATCTCTTTCCGGCTCGGAGATCAGAAAGTGGTTCAGCTCCGGCAAACGGCTGCCGGAGTGGGTCACTTTCCCGGAGGTCATAGAAGAACTTCAAAAAGCCTACCCGCCGCCGCAAACGCAGGGTTTTACCATTTTTCTGACCGGATTACCGGGAGCAGGCAAATCGACCATCGCAAAAATCTTATATTCCCGATTCCTGGAAATCGGTGAACGCCCGGTCACCTTGTTGGATGGTGATATCGTGAGGCAAAATTTATCCAGCGAGCTTTCATTTTCAAAAGAACACAGAGACATCAATGTTCGACGGATAGGATTTGTTGCCGGTGAAATCACCAAGAACCGGGGAATCGCCATATGTGCGCCCATTGCGCCATTTGAGAGAACTCGGGAGGAAATCCGGTCCAACATTGAAGCATATGGCGGATTTATCGAAGTCCATGTCTCCACTCCCATTGAGGAGTGTGAAAGAAGAGACCGTAAAGGGATGTATGCAAAAGCCAAAGCCGGCCTTATCAAGGGTTTCACCGGTGTGGACGCGCCGTATGAAGTTCCGGAATCCCCGGAAATAAGAATTGATACCACCCATCTAACCCCCATCGAATCCGCACGCGAAATCCTTCTCTACCTGGGCCAAAAGGGCTATATTTAACCTGAACTGATCGGTTCCAGGTTCAGGGTTCAAAGTTCAGAGTTTATAACCAACTGAAACTGCATACAATTTTTATTAAAAACTGGAACAGTCTTCATAACATGTTTGGCGAAAAGGTCGTAGAGTCAAATTGAAGACAAGAATCCTTAGACAATAGTTGATAAGGGTTTCTTCAACCTTGAACCTTGAACACTGAACTGATTAACCTTGATCTTAATTAAAGATTTATTGGTGATGTTCCGATTATAGGTAACAAAAGATAACGATTACACCACTGAGGGTAATTATGCAGTTCATGGAGGAACATCGCAAATTCATATCGGTTACGATCTGCGCAGTCCTGTTTCCAGCCTTTCTACTCATCAGCTGCGTCCCTTTGGCCACCGACTTGAGAAAAATCGGCTTTAATGAAATCCAAAAGGGGTTCGCCACTTTGGATAAAACCCCCGATCTCCACGAGGTTGTCGAGTTGAAGAATGTCAAAGTCCATATTGTCGGTGACCGTAAATATTTCAAATGGGACAGAGCTGCTGCATATGGATCGCCTGTTGCAGGATATGCAACCAGTAAAAATGAAATTTATGTATTCGGAAAGAGAGTTAAAGGAAAGATTGTATTAAATCAGGCAATTTTGGGACATGAGTTAACCCATTTATTGAACTTCAAGAATTCAAATATCGCAAATCCGGACAAACTGGATGATATAGGTGCCTAGATGAGAAAAAGACCACTCTCCATTATCATTATCGCATTTATTTATTTTTTTGAACCGGCGGGAAACCTCTTTCAGGCGTCCATCATCAACAACCTTCCGCTCATAGGAGAGCATAGTATCCTTTATCACCTTATCTGGAGCGACTGGGTTATTCTGTGCCTTTTCCCCGTCGTTGCCGTGGGTATTTATATGGTCAGAAAATGGGGATTCTATTTATTTATCGGCTTTTCCCTTCTTCTCATCGCCTACAACCTGTATGTCTATTTCGTTATGAATCCCAACTATCAGCTTCACATCGTCCTCATGTTTATCATCATGATAACAGGAATGTCTTCGGTTTTTCTGAGAAAACATATTTATGCCCCGTATTTCAATCCAAGGCTGAGATGGTGGGAGGTGGCTTCTCGCTATCGAATACATCTGAATACAAGCCTTTTGATCAACAATGCGAATCTTGAGTGTCAGACGCTGGATATTTCATCTTCCGGTTGCTTTGTTAATTATGCCGGGAACCTCATTGAGGGTAACAGTGTATGGCTGACCATACAGTGTGCCGGGGTCGAAATCAATTGTCTGGGCAAAATAGTCAGAAGGTCAACGGATGCTGAAAACCCGGGGTATGGTATATATTTCCAGGCCATGTCTCAGCAAACAAGGCTGAAACTAAACCGTCTTATTCGCCACCTTGAAGCTGTTGGTGGAATGGACCGGGAGGGTTCGATTCCATCATCCTATATTACCGAGGAATTCATCAGAAAAGGAAGCCGTCTGCTGGCGGGCTTTTCATTTAAGCTCAAACCCACCTTTTAAACGATCAATCAACACTTTTCATAGTCATTGCAAGGGCAAAAGCAGCATGCCTTTCATGCATAACGAAAAGGTTGCTGATTCCATCTGTTGGCAAGCGATAAACATTGACACTACCCCCCGCGGTTAATATACACTTTACACATTCTTCTGGATTCTGACTTCTGGCT
>DUZK01000217.1 GCA_013349495.1 Deltaproteobacteria bacterium | reverse complement strand
TGAAATTAACCGGACAAAACGGGAGACAGGAAAAACTGCACCCATTTCTATTGAATAGATCAGAGAAAATATGGCAATTCAACGTTTCCAATATAGTTTAAAACGACAACTCAAATTATTGTGGCAGTCGTGTCGGAATTTTGACGACAGCAATACTGACGTTGCGATCCAGATGGCTGTAATATTGAGAATCATTTTTCATACAACAAAAATGTCAACATCATTATTAACACATCTGAAATCAGAGCATATTAATCTTCTTTCTACTTGCCCTGAGATAGCTACCGGCAGGTCATCTGAGGGTATCTATGAAGGAGGGTTGACTATTTCTAAGCGAGGACTTTGGGTAGCAAGCTTGGATGAATCTTCCGTGCGCAGACAGATATCTTTTCAAGATTGGTGGATCTCAGATATAGTATGTATTTACAGCGGAATTAAATATAATCGACGAAAAATTGTTCTCGATATTGCCAACAAAGGGGATGGAGCACACGTCGTAAAAAAAGTTCCGAATCACCTAGAAAAGTTTATTAAAGGACATTGGACAGTAACGGAACACAGTCCCAATGGGAAAGTCACAAAAATCCCCTCTTCCGATCAGAACTATCAATACATACGTCAAATAGCATATGAAGCCCTACACAGCGAAGAATTACTTGAATTGGTTGAAACAGGATTTCGCTTGAAGACCGATAGAGAAATCGCAGAGGAAAATAGAAATTTAAAAGATAAAGCTTTGGCTAAAGTTCAAAAACTCTATGAAACGGCAATCAAACTTTCAGAAAATTCGCAGTGCGTAGAGTCTCAGACGATTGTTGATATGGCTCTTGAGGAATTATATCCGCTATTATCAACTGAGTCAGTAGAGCTTCTGGGCTTGTTGCTTTTGCTAAGAGCTAACAATTTTGGCCCTGAAGAACCTAAGAAAAAGATTGAGGCATACGAACACATTTGCAAAACTTATGAAAAATTGTTCTCTGAAATAAAACTTCAAGGAAACAATCTTAAGATATATGAAGAGGCGAAAATTCAAATAAAACACCTCAATACTAAATGAATAGCCGACAAATGTAGATCGGCTTTTGCAGTGCCATCACCTGAATAAATAGCACTATAAAAGATGAAAAGGTGGGGTCATACAACCCTGCCTTTTCTTTTTGGTTGCAACGATTTCAGTTTCTAATCTTAACTCCGGTAAAATCTTGAAGAATCAACATTGCATGGCAGTATGTGCACCATCAGCCCGGAGGATCGATGGCCGGATCTGATCAAAAATAGCCCTTATTTTTTCTGATTTTATCTGCAAAAATCGGCCTGATTTTGCCAATTTTCGCCTAATTTTCTGATTTTAAAAGCACACAATTTTCGGCGCGAAAATATTCTTGTAACCCCTTAAAAGGTTTGAATAAAGTCCCACCAAAGTATCACGATACCCTATGATTTAAATATCTTATATTATCTGCCCCCCTGTAACCATTTGACAGAAATTGGAAGTATCTGTCAAGGTGAATATAATAGAAGAAAACAGCCCGATCCGAAAGGATCGGGCTTAAAGAATTGATATGGCGGAGAGACCGGGATTCGAACCCGGGGTGGAAGTTTCCCCCCACACTCGCTTAGCAGGCGAGCGCCTTCAGCCAGCTCGGCCATCTCTCCTAGATTTTGATGAATCAAAATACCATCAGCTACCCGTGAAATTCAACAGCGTTGAATTTCCTGGCGGAGGGAGTAGGATTCGAACCCACGGAGCTTTGACACTCAACGGTTTTCAAGACCGCCGCCTTCAACCACTCGGCCATCCCTCCAGTTTGGCAGCCTTTCTACCTACCACCTTGGCTGCAACAGGTCAATATTATTTCATATTTAAAACAAATGCAAACCGTTCTTAAACCCTAGATCGGGGTTATAGTGGCATATGGTGATTCGAATACTGTATATCGAAATATTATTGACTAAACCTGTTTATTATGTTTTATACACCAACTTTGTAAATACGTGATTTCCTCGGATGTTATTCATCTCGCGGGGAGATTCTGCCTCTTAAAGGAGCTTAAAAATGAAACAAAAGTATTTGATACTGAAGGACGAAGATAAAAAAAGCATCATCATCAAAGAATTTGCCGAGCTGGATAAAGACATGTTGTCTCTACTTTGCGAGCAAACCTATGATATCAAGGGTATTAAATCGGCTGTTTCAACCAGCAAAAATGCCGTTGTTTCAGCCATAAGAACTTCGAATATGTATCCGGCAGGGGTATATGCTGAAAAAATCGCGGACTCGATCATCACCCTCTACAAATCAAAGGATCAGGATTCTGTGGAAGTCTATTTCGATGATTTCGATTTGATCTCCACTAAACGGAAGAAAGCGGAGGCGGAGGCTAAAGCGGAGGCGGAGGCTAAAGCGGAAGATGAAACGGCTGAGATCGATGACCTGATCGACGATGACGATGAATATGATGAGAATTTTGACGATAAAGCAACCCCCATCAAAAAAATCGACTCCTCCATAAAGGTGGAAGATGATGATTCTGTTGATTTCGATGAGGAAGCTTAGGTCGTAAGGCGTTCCATCTGAAAGAATCGAACAGACCCTGTTTGTGATATCGCGCATGAGCAGGGTTTTTTACTTTCTAAGGTTGGTGATGTTTGAACTGCTCTTACCTTTATGATAGCAGGTAGGGTTATGAAAGAATTCTTTAAAGTAACCGATTTAGAGACCGTTTTTCATTACATCGAATCCTTTGATCCGGTGGGGATGGAAACCGTCCCGCTGAATGAATCCCACAATCGCATATTGGCCGTTGATGTCGTGTCGGATATCGATATTCCGGATTTCAATCGATCGATTGTAGACGGATATGCGGTCCGCGCTTCCTCTACATTTGGAGCCTCTGATGGAAGTCCGGCATTTATTACCGTCAAAGGCACCGTCGATATGGGTGAAGTACCTGATTTTTCGATTAAATCCGGACAGGCGGCTTCCATATCCACCGGTGGTATGCTGCCGAAGGGTGCTGACAGTGTGGTCATGATCGAACACACGGAAGCCATCGATGAATCGACCATCGAAGTATATAAAAGCGTAGCACCGGGCCAGCATGTCATTGAATCGGGAGAAGATATCCGAAACGGGAATAGGATCCTCACCGCCGGCATCCGGCTGCGCCCCCAGGAAACCGGTCTGCTGGCAGCTATAGGGGCAGAGAAGGTTAAAGTATATCGAAAACCCAAAATCGGGATAATATCCACAGGAGATGAGATCGTACCGGTTAACGAAACACCGAAGCCGGGGCAAATCCGCGATGTCAATACGCATACCCTGGCCGGGTTTATTCTGAAATCGGGCGGAATTCCGGTTCCTTACGGAATTGTCAGGGATGATTTCGATTCACTCTTTGATATTTGCAGCCAGGCTGTGGAACAATCCGATATGGTCTTTATTTCCGGCGGCAGTTCCGTAGGGTCGCGTGATTTCACCATCGATGTGTTATCAAAACTGCCGGATCCCGAAATACTGGTGCACGGCATATCCATAAGCCCCGGCAAGCCGACGATCCTGGCCAAATCCCGAAATAAAGCCATTTGGGGGTTGCCGGGACATGTGGTCTCCGCCATGGTGGTTTTCAGAATCGTGGTAAAACCCTTTATCGAACACATCGGCGGATTGAAAAGCACCCCTGCCGATAAAAAACTGTTTCCGGCGAAACTATCAAGGAATCTATCCTCCGCCCAGGGCCGTACCGATTTCATCAGGGTGCGGGTCATTGAAAAGGAAGATGGGTTGTGGGCCGAACCGGTTTTGGGGAAATCCGGATTGATTCATACCATGCTCAAGGCAGACGGTCTTATTGAAATCGACATCAACACGGAAGGGTTGGACAAAGGGACCATGGTAAACGTGATTCCGGTCTGAATTTCAAACTAACCTTCTACCACGAAGGACACGAAGGCAGATCAAACGGTATTTCCTTTTTGGACGCTGATGAACGCAGATTATAAGGATTTTAACAGAATATATAATTGATTATCTGTGTATATCCGCTTAAATCTGCGTCCTATTTAATGTGTTGTGTTCTTCGTGGTTTTATTAAGCGTTGGAGATTGAAATGAAATCTATTCGGAATGTCTATCTAAAAATGAAAACACTTGAGGAGGCCAGGGAAATTTTATTCGACAGTTTTCCGCCTGCCGGAATCCTCTCCCATGAAACACTTCCGGTTCCTGAAGCTGTGGGGCGTGTGCTTTCAAAACCGGTCACCGCCAAGTTGTGCTCCCCCAACTACCATGCTGCCGCCATGGACGGCATGGCCGTCAAGGCGGCTTCAACCTACGGGGCCAGCGAGTCTTCTCCAATAGAATTGGCTGTCGGAAAAGACGCCTTTCCGGTGAACACCGGTCATGTATTACCGGAAAACACCGATGCGGTAATAATGATCGAACACGTTCTGGAGTTGGATGATAGTCGCATACAGATAGAAGCGCCGGCGTTTCCATGGCAATATGTTCGAAAAATGGGGGAAGATATCGTTGCAACCGAGCTTTTGTTTCCTCAGAATCACATCATCAGTCCATACTGTGTGGGCGCGCTCCTTTCCGGAGGTATTTTCGAGATTTCAGTATACGAAAAACCCAAAGTGGTCATCTTACCCACCGGATCGGAACTGGTGAACTGGAAAAAATCGAAAATCGCCGATCTCAGGCCCGGCCAGATACTGGAAACAAACTCGTATGTTTTGAGCGCTCTCATCGAATCCTCAGGCGGACGATTTGAACGGCATGAAACCCTTCCGGATAATCTTCAAACACTGACGGAAGCCATATACAACGCAGTGACCGGAGATGCCCACATTGTATTAACGGTTGGCGGCTCGTCTGCGGGTTCAGAGGATTATACCAAAGCCGTCATTGAAGATCTCGGAGAAGTGCTGGTCCATGGCGTGACCATAATGCCGGGAAAGCCGGTTCTTATAGGCAGGATTAATGACAAACCCGTCTTTGGAATGCCGGGATATCCGGTATCCAATATTGTGGCTTTCGAGCAACTGGTGGGTCCCCTGCTTTGTCGATTTCTCGGCAAGGCCGTGGAGAAGCGACGCACCTTGACGGTGCAACCGACGCGGAAAATTCCGTCCAAGCTGGGTGTTGAAGAATTTCTGAGGGTCAAACTGGGAAAGGTTAAGGATCGAATCGTTGCGATACCGCTGCCCAGGGGTGCGGGATCGATAACGAGTATCACCGAAGCGGATGGAATCATTCGGATACCCAATCATGTGGAAGGCGTGAATGAAAACGAAACAGTGACTGCGGAGCTGCTCAAACCGCTCACAACGATTCAAAACACCATCGTCATCGTGGGAAGCCATGACAATACCCTGGACATATTGGCCGACCAGATCCGGGGGAATCAAGCGGGCATCCATATCTCCTCAAGCCATGTGGGGAGCGTCGGCGGGCTCATGGCACTTAAAAGGGGCATGTGTCATGTAGCCGGATCCCACCTGCTGGATACCGAAGACGGCACTTACAATATTTCTTATATAAAGCGATTCCTGCCGGACATTCGGGTGAAGCTGGTGAATCTTGTGTTTCGGGATCAAGGACTCATCGTGCTTCCGGAGAATCCGAAAAAAATCACCGGAATCGAAGATCTCGCCCGGGAAGATGTTCGATTGATCAACCGGCAGACCGGATCCGGCACCCGCATTTTACTCGACTACCGACTGGAAAAGCTGGGTATGAACCCGGAATCGATTAACGGATACGATTCGGAAGAATTTACGCATATGTCGGTTGCGGTGGCAGTACTCGGGGGTGCGGCGGATGTAGGGCTCGGTATATATGCGGCGGCAAAGGCCTTGAACCTGGATTTCATTCCGGTGGTCACGGAACAGTACGATCTGATCATCCCGGAGGAATTTTTTGATTCAGAAAACATTCAAATTCTCATGGAAACCATACGATCAGAGGATTTCAAACAACGGGTTCAAGCCTTGGGCGGCTATGGCACTGAAAAAACGGGTGAAATCATTTGCAGCGCATAGAACAGAGATCATGAAGTACCGCATCATCGAACATACTGCGGATTTCGGCATTCATGTATACGGACGGGACATAAACCGGCTGTTCGCAAATGCCGCCCATGCCCTGTTCGATTTGATTACCGATGTTCGAATTCTGGAGGGGACGGTAGAAAATAGAATCCAGATCTCCGGTGATGATTGGCCGGATCTCATGGTAAACTGGCTACGGGAATTATTATGCCTCTGGACCGTTGAAGACAGACTCGTAAGAGATGTGGATATCACAAATCTATCCGAATATTCTCTCCGGGCAATAGCCACAGGCGACCCATATGATCAGAATCGGCATTCGATTAAAGAGGAGATCAAAGCGGTAACCTACCACCAGATAGATGTGTACCAGGGGTTATCCGGATGGGAGGCCAGGGTTATCTTCGATGTATGATCGTTGAGATGAACTTATCAGATTCCATAGCCGCAAGAATAATCAGATTGCGGCGGCGGGCTGAGAGTTCATTTCGCTATCTATAAGGTCTTGTGATAAGATGTCTCGACTATTGAAATCATTTGGAAACTTTAATGACGGCACAGTTAAAACAAATCGATGAATATCGGTGGGAACTGCCGAAAACCGGTAAGATGCGGGTTCCGGGCAGGATCTTCTGCAGCGCATCCATGATCGGAACATCTGCAGGAAAAGAACCTTTGCAACAGGTGGCAAATGTGGCGGAGCTGCCCGGCATTCTCAAGGCCTCCCTCGCCATGCCCGACATCCATTGGGGATATGGCTTTCCCATCGGCGGCGTCGCTGCATTTGACTGGGAATCAGGCGTGGTTTCGCCCGGAGGTGTGGGTTATGATATCAATTGCGGTGTCCGGCTTGCCACCACCGCCCTTACCGAGGCGGATGTAAGACCGAAGCTTCCGGATCTGGTAAACGCCCTCTACCGGAACATCCCGTCCGGAGTGGGATCGACAGGCTCTGTCAAGCTTTCAGTGGCAGAAGAAAAAAAGATGCTGCGGGAAGGCAGCCGATGGGCGCTTCGGCAGGGATTCGGAGAGGATTCGGATATCGATCATACCGAAGACGGTGGAACTTTGCCCGGAGCAGATCCTGACCTGGTCAGCCAGAGAGCCCTGGAGAGAGGACGAAAACAGCTCGGCACTCTCGGATCGGGCAATCATTTTCTCGAAATCGGTGTGGTTGAAAAGATTTATGATACGCAGGCGGCCAATGCCTTCGGTCTTTTTGA
>DUZK01000216.1 GCA_013349495.1 Deltaproteobacteria bacterium | reverse complement strand
TCGGCCATCCGGCCTCCGGCGCCCCGGGCAAACGCACCGAGGCGGTAGACAAGCTGACCCAAGCAAGAACCGACGCGCGTGACCAGCGGTTCAGCGATTTTCGTGAATCCACCAACAGCTTCGGGACGCTGCAGGACCTGCTGGCCGGTTGTGTCAATTGTTATAATTGCAGAGTGGCCTGCCCGGTGTGCTACTGCAAGGAATGCGTATTTGTCACCGATACGTTTCGCCATAGCGGAGATCAGTTCATGGGGTGGGCAAATCGGGATGGCGTCCTTGTCATGCCGACGGACACCCTATTTTATCATCTGACACGACTCATTCATATGAGCGCCCTCTGCGTTGGATGCGGGCAATGCACCAGTGCGTGTCCCAACGGCATCAACCTGATGCCTTTGTTCAGGTCGGTTGCAGAGAAGACCCAGGCGCGTTTCGACTATCATGCCGGGCGATCCCTGGAAGATGAACAGCCCATGGAAGTGTTTTACGATGACGAATTGACGGAAGTGACGGGCCAAGTCAAATAGGAGTATGAATATGTCTGAAACTGCGATTAAACTCGATTACAAGAAGGGAAGTATTTTTATTGACAAAGTGCAGGCGCTCCTACCGGACGGCGGAAATCTCAACCTTTGTCTGACCTGCGGGGCTTGCAGCTCCGGGTGCCCGGCCACCGAACTCTCGAATATGGATCCCAGAAAGTTTTTACGGTATGCCGCTTTCGGGATGGATGAAGAAATTCTAAAATCCGATTGGGTATGGATGTGCACCATGTGTCAGCGCTGCGTTTATGTCTGCCCCATGAAGATCGATATCCCTCAGTTGATTTACCATGCGCGGGCCTCATGGCCGAGGGAAGATCGTCCCAAAGGAATTCTCGGTTCCTGTGATATGGCGCTTCGAAACGACAGCTGCAGCGCCATGGGCACTCCGCCTGAGGATTTCCAGTTTGTGGTTGAAGATGTGCTGGAAGAATACAGGGAAGCCCAGCCCGAGTTCAAGGACATGGAGGCGCCCATAGACAAACAAGGAGCGGAGCTTTTTATCAATCAGAATTCCAGAGAACCGGTCACGGAACCGGATGAACTGGTGCCCTTATGGAAAATCCTTCATATTGTAGGGGCCGACTGGACGTACGGTTCCAAAGGATGGGCCGGGGAGAACTACTGCATGTTCCTTGCAGATGATGAATCCTGGGAGAAAGTGACCCGGACCACCACCGCCCAGGCCGAGCAGCTCGGGTGTAAAACCTTTCTCAATACGGAGTGAGGGCACGTTACATTCTCAGTCCTGGCAGGACTGAAAAAATTTAACATCGAACATACCTTTGAAGTCAAGAACATCTATGAATACTATGCCAAATGGATCCGGGAAGGAAAGCTAAACGTCAACTCAGACTGGAACAAGGACCTCAAGATTAAGTTCACCGTGCAGGATCCGTGTCAGATCGTGCGGAAAAGCTACGGGGATCCCATCGCAGAAGATCTCCGGTTTGTGGTGAAATCGATTGTGGGGGAAGAAAATCTTATCGAAATGTATCCCAATAAATCGAACAATTACTGCTGCGGCGGCGGCGGCGGGTTTCTCCAATCGGGCTATAAAGATGCGCGCCTATCATACGGTAGGTTAAAGGACAATCAAATTCAAACCACCGGCGCAGACTATTGTGTTGCGGCCTGCCACAATTGCCATGCACAAATTCACGAGCTTAGCGAGCATTATGGCGGCGGGTATCAAGTAGTTCACTTATGGACCATGATCTGCCTGTCACTGGGAATCCTCGGGCCCAATGAACGGGAGTATCTGGGAGACGATTTAAAGGAAGTCAATATCTTTCATCCTGAAACGGCGATGTGACGCCCTTGTGATGAAGATATTATTTTGGACGCAGATGGCGCAGATTATTAGGATAGTGAATAAATAGTAAAATTTTATCTGCGTTAATCTGCGTCCCATTAAAATTGAAAATCTGAAATCGAATCCGCCAAACTAACGGCGGACAAGAATCGAAAATTGTCGGGGGAGGTTTTGTTATGACAAAAAAAATCGGCACAGCCATGGTGGTGGGGGCGGGAATCAGCGGCATCCGGACCGCTTTGGATCTGGCCGAAACCGGATATGGGGTTACGTTAATCGACAAAGCCCCGCATATCGGAGGGGTGCTGAGTCAACTCGACTATCAGTTTCCGACGGATCATTGCGGTATGTGTAAAATGCTCCCATTGGTGGATCGGGACGCCTCATCCCAGTACTGTCTTCGGAAAGGTCTCTTTCATGAAAACATTGACATTCTGCTTTCAACGGAGCTGATCTCGGTTTCCGGAGAACCCGGAAACTTTGAGGTCACCCTCCGGCAAAAGCCGAGTTGGGTGGACCCGAAGCTGTGCATCGGATGCGGGGCATGCGAGGACCTATGTCCGGTGGAAGTGCCGGATGATTTTAACAAAGGACTGACAAACCGAAAAGCCGTCTACCTTCCGGTGCCTCATGCCATCCCCAACACCTATGTGATCGATACCGCAGCCTGCACCCGTTGTGGCGCCTGTGAACCGGTGTGCCCCACCGGCGCCATTCAATTATCGCAACAGGAACGAAAGAAGTTTCGCATTCTCGTGGTGGATGATGAATTGATTGTTCGGGATTCCCTTAAGGAGATTCTGGATGAAGAAGGGTATACGGTGGAAATGGCGGAATCCGGACCTGCGGCTTTGGAAGCGCTATCCCGACAGCCGTACCAACTCATGCTTCTCGACATTAAAATGCCGGGGATGGATGGCGTTGAGGTGCTCCAAAAGGCAAAGGAGATGAATCCCGATCTTTCGGTGGTGATGATGACCGCCTACGCCACCGTGGAAACGGCCGTGGAAGCCATGAAAATAGGCGCCTTGGAGTATCTTATCAAACCGTTCGAGACGGATGCGCTCATCCCCATGGTACTAAGCATATATGAGGACTTTGAAGTCGCCAAGGCCCGCAAAATGGAGGTGGGTGCACTGGCGCTGTGCGGCGGAACCGCTTACTTCGACCCCAAAGACGGAAAAAACACATTCGGTTACGGCGCCTTACCCAATGTGGTGACAAGTATCGAATTTGAAAGAATATGCAGCGGTACCGGTCCTTTCAACGGACGCATGGTTCGACCGTCCGACGGCAAACCGATCGGCAAAATTGCATGGATTCAATGTGTGGGGTCGAGGGATCTGCAGCTTGATTCGGATTACTGTTCGAATATCTGCTGTATGTATGCCGTGAAAGAAGCCCTTTTAGCAAAGAAAAAGACAAATGGTGAAATAGAACCGGTTATCTTTTACATGGATATGCGTACGTTTGGAAAAACCTTTCAACGCTATCGAGACCAGGCTGAATCGGTACATGGTGTTCGATTTGAACGGGGTCGGATCCATTCCATTATTCCGGACCAGAAGAGCGGAGACCTGATTCTCTTATATGCAGACTCTTCCGGTAAACGACAAGAAGAAAATTTCGATATGGTGGTTCTCGCTGTCGGTCAACGACCCACTCCTGAAACAAAGGGCCTTGCCGAACAGGTGGGGATTGAGCTGAATTCATGGGGATTTGCTCAGACAGCCCCCTTTTCCCTCACTCAGACATCTAAAAACGGCATCGTAATCGGTGGATCGTTCTCCGGTTTGAAGGATATCGGTGAGTCCGTCATTCAGGCGTCTGCAGCAGCGGCAAATGCGTCTCGGGTGATCCATTCAACCGGTGGCGGTTTGGCGCTTCAACCGTCATTGCCCTCTCTCAATACGGATATCCTGCGAGAAAATCCAAAAATACTGGTGGCGTTGTGCACATGCGGTGAATCCCTTTCCCGGATTGTGGAAAACGCGGATTTCACAAAAGAGCTGCTGCGGGATCCTGCGGTGAACCGGGTGGAGACCATCGCTCAGACCTGCACGGAACAGGGGTGGGAACGATTGAAGGAGTTGGTTGAGGCGCATAAACCCAACCGTCTTCTGATCGGGGCCTGCCTCCCTTATCTTTACGCCAGAAAGATCCGTGAACTGGGTCGGCAAGTGAACCTCGATCCGTCGCTGATGGATGTGGTGGAAATAAGGCCCAGAAAATTCGCTCAAAAAACGGAGCTCAAGGCTGAAAGCTCAAAGCTCAAGGTTCAAAGGGACCTTTCAGCTTTCAGCTTTCAACTTTCAGCGCTTAAAATGGGTGTTGCCAAGCTCAAGCGTATGGATCCCTCACCGGTTGAAACCATTAAGATTCAACAACGGGCTCTTATTGTGGGCGGCGGCATTGCCGGAATGACGGCGGCGCTTACCATTGCCGAGC
The DNA here is from genome assembly GCA_013349495.1 of Deltaproteobacteria bacterium. Lineage (GTDB taxonomy): Bacteria > Desulfobacterota > Desulfobacteria > Desulfobacterales > SURF-15 > DUZK01. Next base: position 2,977 of record DUZK01000216.1, on the reverse strand, counting down.
ATGGATTTCAGGTGGATCTGGTGGAGTTGAGCGAGCAGTTGGGTGGAAATCTAAGCTGGATTCAAAAGACGCTGGAAGGACATGCCGTTCAACCGTTGCTGGAAGAAACCGTTCAAAAAGTGGAAAAACATCCCCTGGTCAATGTTCACACTCAAAGCCATGTTGTAACGACATTCGGGCAGGTGGGCAATTTCTTTACCACCATCGAACACGCGGAAAACGGGCTTCAAACCCTAACCCACGGTATAGCCATCCTTGCCACCGGCGGTACTGAGGCAGGCACCACGTCCTACGGCCATGGAACCAGTGAAGCCATCCTCACCCAGAAGGAACTGGAAGGCAGGCTCAGCGAGGCGTCAATCGATCCGGTTTCGCTTAAAACCGTTGTGATGATCCAATGCGTCGATTCCAGAGAAGAACCGAGAAACTACTGCAGCCGGGTATGCTGCGGCAACGCACTGAAACAGGCGTTGCATCTAAAAGAGAAACATCCCGATATTGCCATCTATGTTCTTTACCGAGACATGATGAGTTACGGTTTTACGGAAACCTACTACACCCGGGCGCGAAAGGCGGGCGTGTTTTTCATTCAATACAATAAAGACAATAAACCGGATGTCGAGCCTGAAGGCGGAATGGTGCGGGTGACCGTCGATGAACTGATTATCGGGAAAAAGGTAACCATCGAGGCCGATCTTGTTGTTCTGGCAACCGGCATTCAACCCAATTTTCCGAAGGACCTGGCAGACGGCTTCGGCGCCGGCATCGACCCGGATGGATTTTTTCAAGAGGCGGAATCGAAATGGCGGCCGGTGGACGCTCTCAACGAAGGGATCTTTTCCTGCGGCATTGCTCATTCTCCACGGTCGATTGCCGAGTCCATCGCCACTGCCGAGGCGGCAGCCCAGCGATCCCTTCGTATTCTTACAAAGGAACACCTCCGTTCCGGCAAGGTGGCGGCAAAGGTAAAGCACAGCATTTGCAGCCGTTGCGAGCGTTGCGTCGAAGCGTGCCCATACGGCGCCAGGAAGTTCGATATCGAAACAGAGAAGCTGGAGGTCAATGCCGTCAGGTGTCAGGGTTGTGGTTCCTGTGCGGTCGCATGCCCGAATGGTGCGTCGTTTCTTGAAGGATTTCCGGATCAGCAGATGCTGGAAGTCATCGATGCCGCAATGGTAGGGACGTAACAATACTCATGAGCATGTCAATGCTTAAACATTATCGCTACAGCCTCATCAACAAACTCATTTTTTCACTAACCCTGTTAATGTTGCTCTCCGCAACGGCCTGGATGGGTGTTGCTCGTTACCTGCCGGAGGAACCTTCCTCTGCCGTGGCCGCAATCCATTTCCTGATCGTTTCTGCCGTGATGGTGTGGCTGGTAATGGCAATTGTAAAAAAACCGATCCATCAACTGATCGAGGATATCCGGAATAAGGAACCCATAGAATCTCTTGAAATAAGAGGGGCCCATGCAAACAGTGAAGTCGGAAAACTGGCTGACGCCATATTCCACATGCGAAGGGGGCTTGAAGAAAAGCTAAACAAGCAGCGAGATGAATACCAATCGCTTTTTGAGCTGGTTCCGTGTCTGATAACGGTTCAAGACAGAGATTATAAACTCTTAAGATACAACCGGGAGTTTTCCGAAAGCTTTGCCCCCAATCCCGGCGATTACTGTTACAAAGCCTACAAAGGTAGAGATAAGAAATGTGAGGATTGCCCTGTTGAAAAGACCTTTGAAGATGGCCGATCTCATTACAGTAAAGAAACAGGAGTCGATAAAGACGGCACAACGACTCACTGGATCTTGAAAACGACTCCCATCAAGAACGATTCCGGTGAAATTGTTGCCGCCATGGAGATGAGCCTGGATATTACGCATACGAAACAACTGGAAGAACAGCTGGCAAGATCAGAAAAAAAGTATCAACTCATCTTTAGCAATATTCCTAACCCCGTTTTCGTTCTGGATTGTGAAACATTCCAAGTTCTGGATTGCAACGACAGTGTCGGCATCGTCTATGGTTATACCAAGGATGAACTGCAGCACAAATCTTTCCTGAACCTTTTCCGGGAGCAGGAGCGGGAGACATATGCTTCTCAACTGAAAACTTCTTCCGCTATGAATCAAGTCACCCAGATCGGAAAGGACAATAATAACATCGTGGTGAATATGAGTATCGCCATGTCTGAATACATGAATCGAAGCGCATTGCTGGTGTGCACTAGAGATATTACAAAATGGCTTGAAACCGAACAGCAATTGATTCAGGCCAGCAAGATGGCAACCCTTGGAGAAATGGCTACCGGTGTGGCGCACGAACTGAACCAGCCCCTTTCGGTGATTAAAACCGGAAGCAGTTTCTGCATGAAAAAGTTTCAAAAGAATGAAAAAATCGGCGACGATATTATTCTTAACATCATATCAAAAATAGACAGCAACGCAGACCGAGCCGCCAAAATTATTCAACATATGAGGCAGATTGCCCGGAAATCTGACCCGACACTTGAATCGATACAGATCAACGATGTGCTGAAGAGTGCTTCAGAAATCTTTAACCAACAACTGAGAATCAGAAACATCGATACGGTATGGGATATCAAAGAAAACCTTCCTGTTATTCGGGGGGACTGGGGGCGGTTAGAACAGGTCATTATCAATTTGGTGGTAAATGCGAGGGATGCCATTGAAGAAAAATGGGGTGAAAAAGAGCAACCTCAAGGCGAGAAAAAGATCACGCTGAAAACCAGAGAAGAAGACGGGCATGTGATGGTCGAAATCTGTGATACCGGGATCGGCGTGCCCGATGGTTTCAGAGACAAGATATTCGAACCCTTTTTTACAACCAAAGAAGTCGGAAAAGGCACGGGGCTTGGGCTATCCATCAGTTACGGTTTTGTTAAAGTCTGTAAAGGTGATATCAAAATCATCTCCAATCCCGGCGGCGGTACCTGTTTTGTCATCACGTTTCCC
>DUZK01000215.1 GCA_013349495.1 Deltaproteobacteria bacterium | reverse complement strand
TCCGGGGAAACATCAGCCGGAGGAACAACCGGATAAAGCCATTAAATCTGAAATCGAAAAAGAGACGGAGTCCGGAGAGCTGCCTTGTGCCGTTGCGTTTGCAATAGCAAAAAAAATTAGTGCGTCAGCCGCTGAGGTCGGGAAAGCAGCAGACCTGATGAACTACGATTTGGTTAAATGTCAATTGGGCCTGTTCGGATATAAGCCCGGTCGTAAAATCGTCGAACCTGAAGCATCACAGGATCCGGACATCAAAAATGCCGTAACCGATTCACTTGAGGACGGAAAGCTTTCCTGCAGTGCGGCATGGGGTATTGCCGACCGGTTCAGTGTTTCCAAGCTGACCGTCAGCGGTGTCTGCGAAACCATGGGGCTTAAAATCAAATCGTGCCAGTTGGGAGCGTTTTAATCTTTATTTTATCCCCGCAAACGGATTGTTCCGCTTATACCTTTCCCTTCCGATGGTGGTTTCCGGGCCGTGTCCGGAAAGAACCCGCACATCATCTCCAAGGGGAAACAGTTTCTTCTGAATGCTGTCGATCAGGGTGTCATAATCTCCGCCGGGAAAATCGGTGCGTCCGATGGACCCGGAAAACAGGGTGTCTCCCACAAACAGCACCCCGTCGGTATACAACGAAATTCCTCCCGGCGTATGGCCGGGGGTATGAATCACTTTCAACGTAATGGTGCCGATGACAACGGTATCGTCTTCTTCTATTGCCCGGTCCGGTTCCGGGGAGTCTTCGGCAAACAACCCCCAGGCAACTGCGCTGGCAGAGAGGTTGCTCAACATGGGTGCATCCAGGGGATGGATGAGAATATCCGCACCGGTAGCCGCTTTTAATTTTCGATTTCCGCCCACGTGATCAAAGTGCCCATGGGTGTTGATAATCGTTATGGCGCTCAAATTTGATTCCAACAGTGTATCAAGAATTCTATCGGTCTCATCTCCGGGATCGATGACGGCGGCTACCTTTGTCGCCTCACATCCCAGAATAAAACAATTCGCCATGATCGGTCCGACAGCAAGCTCTCTGATTATCAATCGGTCAACCTCCATCTATGGTTTTATCGGCACATCATCAGCCCCGACTAGTCGCCGGCCTTTTGGTCCTTTGCCTGTTGGATCAGTTCAACAAGACTGCTGAGCTTCGGCTTCGGTCGACATCGATCATTCAGAAGTTCTTCGAATTGTTCTTCAGGCAGGTTCGACTTCATGTGGGACACCACATCAAAAGACTCCCACCAGCAATCGAATATTTTAAAGCAGGGCCGGTTTTCTCCGCTGCTGAGTCTGCAGTAACGAAAGGAAACCGGCCCGCCTAATCTCGGACATCGTCGCGTGAGGTGATCCTTGCCCTTTGCCATATTACAAAATTACAAGCTTTTCAGCAGCTGGGGCTTCGGAAAACCCTCGAATACCTTCTCGGATTCCAGTATCTCTTCTTCGCTTAATATTAAATCGACCAGTTCGTTTGCAAAATACCGATCGTACGAACTCAAATCGAGAAGCCCGTGGCCGCTGAGGTTTACAATAATGACTTTTTCTTTTCCTTCTTCTTTTGCCTGATTGGCTGCATCGATGGTCGTCGCCAGGGCATGGTTGGTTTCCGGTGCGGGAATGATCCCTTCGGTCCGGGCAAACAGGACGCCGGCTTCATACACCTGATTTTGAGCCACCGCTTTCGGCTCGATGATGCCTTCGGTTATCAGTTGGCTGACGGTCGGCGACATGCCATGGTATCGGAGCCCGCCGGCATGAATCGGCGGCGGCACAAATGCATGTCCAAGGCTGTGCATGGGGAGAAGCGGGGTATATCTTGCCGTGTCCCCGTGATCGTAGACAAAGGGCGCCTTTGTCATGGTTGGGCAGGCAGCGGGTTCAACCGGATAAATGTCAATTTTTTTACCGTTTATTTTATCAAGGACGAACGGGAAGGCGAGTCCCGCAAAATTACTTCCGCCACCGGCACAACCGATGACCACATCCGGGTATTCCCCGATCTTTTCCAGTTGCTTTTTCGCTTCAAGTCCGATGATGGTCTGATGAAGCATCACATGATTCAATACGCTGCCTAAAGAATACCGGGTTTTTCCGGACGTATCACTCACCGCTGCTTCTATGGCCTCACTGATGGCAATACCCAGACTTCCCGGGGTGTTTGGATCTTTTTCCAATGCATTTCGCCCTGCCTGTGTCTCCGTGCTGGGGCTGGGAACACATTTTCCTCCCCACGTTTCCATCATGGATTTTCGATAGGGTTTCTGATCAAAGCTCACTCTCACCATATAGACCTTGCATTCCAGGCCGAATTGAGAGCAGGCAAAAGCGAGCGCGCTTCCCCATTGGCCGGCGCCGGTTTCGGTTACCATCTTTTCGATGCCGAACGCTTTGTTGTAATAAGCCTGGGCAACGGCCGTATTCGGTTTATGGCTGCCCGGCGGGCTGACGCTTTCGTTTTTATAATAGATCCTTGCCGGTGTTCCCAACGCCTTCTCAAAAGCTACGGCTCTGACCAGAGGCGAGGGCCGCCATATTTTCAATACGCCAAGGACTTCTTCCGGGATATCGATCCACCGCTCAGAGCTGACCTCCTGCTCGATCAAATTCATGGGAAATACAGGTGCGAGAGCGTCGGGGGTAACCGGATTTCCGTCCGGGCCTATAGGGGGATTACATTTGATGTCTGCCAGAATGTTATACCATTGTCGCGGTAATTCATCTTCTCTAAGTATGACCTTTCGAACCTCCATGATACGCTCCTTTTCTAATGGTTGTTGATTTGGGTTTCAGCCTCTTTCTCGACCGGCTCCGCTTCAATGGCGTTGCGAACGCTGTCGAGGATGCCGTTGATGAAGGCGCCCGATTCTTCGGTTCCAAACTTTTTGCCCACATCAATGGCCTCGTTTATGGATACCTTTGATGGTATTTCTTTGCAGTACATCAGTTCGTATATCGCAATCCTCAATATATTTCTATCCACGCACGACATGCGGCTGATCTTCCAGTTACTGGAAAAACGTTCAATAATGCCGTCGATTTCGTTTATGGCATCCAAAACACCGGTAACCAGTTTGTTGAAAAAGGGATACGCCTTTTTTGCAGGGGAAAAACACCTGCAATAAAGTTCCAGCATCTCTTCCGGATCTTCTCCCCGCATATCCATATAAAAAAGAGCTTGCATGGCAAGCTCTCTGGCTCTTCTGCGAATTCCCATGCTTAGATCCGGTCAACCTCGTCCATGAGGTTAGCCATTTCAACCGCAGCCATTGCTGCACTCCAGCCTTTGTTTCCGGCCTTGGTGCCGGCACGCTCTATCGCCTGTTCTATGGTATCGGTGGTGATGACTCCGAAGATAACCGGAACCTCCGAATCCAAGCTCACCGCAGCGATCCCTTTAGACACTTCCGCACTCACATAATCGAAATGCGGGGTTGCACCCCGGATGACCGCCCCCAGACAGATGATCGCATGATGCGCATGCTTGGCAGCCAGCTTTTTAGCAATCAGGGGGATTTCAAAGGAGCCGGGCACCTTGACAACATGGATGTCGTCATCCAGGGTTCCGCATCGGATCAATGCATCCAATGCGCCGGCCAAAAGCTTATCAGAGATAAAATCATTGAACCGGCTGACAACAATTGCAAACTTCTTTCCTTCGGCGATCAGTTTACCTTCGAGAATTTTCGGCATTATCCTCCTCCGTTTATGGTGTTGCTTCCACGTTCAGCAAGTGCCCCATTTTGAGCTTTTTGCATTCAAGGTAGCATCGATTATGTTCGTTGGGCGGTATTTCGATGGGCACCTGCTCCTCGATACTCAATCGATAACCCTCAAGGCCGACCATCTTCTTCGGGTTATTGGTCAACAACCGCATTTTCCTTACACCCAAATCCACCAGGATTTGAGCACCGATACCGTAGTTTCTCAAGTCCGGCTTAAAACCGAGTTCGCGATTGGCTTCCACCGTATCCAGCCCCTGATCCTGCAACGCATAGGCTTTAATTTTATTCACCAGCCCGATGCCGCGGCCTTCCTGCCGGATGTAGAGAAACACGCCCTTTCCTTCTTGATTCATCATCTGCATTGCTCGTGCCAGCTGGTCGCCGCAATCACATCGCATGGAACCGAATATATCACCGGTGAGGCACTCCGAATGAACCCGAACCAACACCGGTTCATCCGGATCGATCTCTCCCTTGACCATGGCGATGTGAAGAAGGTTATCCACATCGTTTTCATAGACCACCATTTTGAAATCGCCGGCATGAAGAGTGGGAATTACGGTTTCTGCAACCCTTCGGACAAAGGACTCCATCCGCATTCGGTATTCGATAAGATCCGCTATGGTACAGATACCGATGCCGTGTTTTTCACTGAACTTTTCCAAGGCCGGCATTCGGGCCATGGTGCCGTCTTCATCCATTATCTCACAGATGACACCGGCCGGTCTCCGTCCGGCCAGCCTTGCCAGATCCACCGAACCTTCGGTTTGCCCCGCACGCACGATAACCCCGCCGTCTTCCGCCCTTAACGGAAAAATATGACCGGGTCTCACCAGATCCCTCGATTGGGCATCATCGGCTACAGCCGTCAAAATAGTGGTTGCACGATCCTGAGCAGAGATTCCGGTTGAAACACCACAGCGAGCCTCTATGGAAACGGTAAATCCGGTTCCGAACGGCGACGTGTTATTGTCAACCATCATGGGAAGATCGAGTGTATCGATCTTTTTTCCTGTTAACGACAAACAAATCAATCCCCGTGCATATTTTGCCATGAAGTTTATGGCCTCAGGGGTTACGGCATCGGCAGCGATGGTGAGATCGCCTTCATTTTCGCGATCCTCGTCATCCACAAGAATGACCATCTTCCCGGCCTTGATTTGCTCGATCGCTTCTTCACTTGTTAGTAGCGGCATTTTTATGAATTATCTCCCTTAGGCGCTTATTTCCTCAAACCCGACAAAACTTTGTCGATTGTTTAATGAGCTTCTGTTTTTTTCTAAAAGAAACTGGAAATTTGAAACTTGAAACTGGATAAGAACGGATTGGATCTATTTGAAATTGACAGAATTCCTTTCCCAAGTTTCAAGCATCAAGTTTCGAGTATCACTCAATGAAAGAAAACGACTGCCCAGAAGGGCCACTTCTTCCGAGAAAAGTTTTGGATGAAGCTCAAAGTCTAATCATAAATATCCTGTTTTTGCTAAAAACTCCAAATCGATAGAAGTATCCTGTTTTCTTCCTTTCCCGCTAAATTTCTTCTGCCCCGTGAATCGTTCAACATATTTTCCGATCATATCCGTCTCAATATTAACCGGATCACCTATCTTCTTAAAGCTGATGGTGGTCAACTTAGCCGTATGCGGGATGATACTGACATCGAAACGACTTTCGCTGCATTGATTTGCGGTGAGACTGACGCCGTCCACTGAAACGGACCCTTTCTCAATCAAGTAAAGTGCCAAGGATTCAGGGATTTCAATGGTGATGACGATATAATCTCCGACGGTCTTTCTCGAGGAGATGGTTCCCACGCCGTCGAGATGACCCGATACGAGATGCCCGTCAATCCGATCTGAAAACCTGAGTGCGCGTTCCAGATTCAAGCGATCGCCGATTTTTGCATCCCTAAACGTCGATTTAGACAGGGTTTCCGGAGAAACATCCGCTTCAAACCGGCGGCCGGATACCACCACTGCGGTTAAACAGGCACCATTAACAGCGACGCTGTCGCCCGGTTTTGTGCCCTCCAGGGTAAAATCCGCATCAATGGTGAAGTGTTTTCCCTGTCCCGTTGATCGGATCCCCGAGATCACACCCGAACCTTCTATAATTCCTGTAAACATATCTTTTCGTACCTATAACCTCCCCAAGGCCAATCTTCTGATGGATCTTTCCATTCCATGTATCTTCAAGGCGTTGGAGTACTGGAGTGATGGAGTATTGATTCTACTACTGCTTTTTTCTTTTACAACACTCCAATACTCCATTATTCCAACATTCCTGTTGAACTGTCCTCAAAAATCCTAAATTCCTTGCTGCTGCCTTTCTATTGGCTATCGTCCTGTTTTCTTATATACCCTTGAATTAAAACATCGTCGCCGAACCGGGTCACCTCGATATCATGAACCGGAACACTTTGGTTCATGAGCGCCGGCCCATGTCCTTTGCAGATGGGAATCCCGTCATTGCCGCCCAGAATTTTGGGTGCATAAAAAAAGAAAACCTTGTCGACGATATCCGACGCCAAGGCAGAGGCGATAACGCATCCTCCCCCCTCGATGAGAAGGCTTGTGATTCCCATGGCGCCCAATCGATCCGTCAATTCGTTAAGATCGATTCTGCCTTCCTTGAGAGAAGATTCTAAGACATATATGCCTTTTGCTTGAATCCTGTCTTTTTTATCTGCCGGAATATCAGTTCCGGTGACGATGATTGTATCAGATTCGGATTCGAGCCGCAATACTTTGGCATCTTCAGAGATGGATAGATGCGTATCGAGAATGATTCTCTTGGGGTCAACGCCTCTGGTTTCCATAAACCGCGTCGTTAAGCTTGGGTCATCTTTTCGAACCGTTCCGATTCCGACCATAATCGCATCTGCTGCATGGCGAAGCCGGTGTACAAAACATCTCGAATCCTCATTTGTCACCCACCTGGAATCCCCGGTTCGGGTAGCGATCTGGCCATCGAGTGTGGCGGCACATTTGACCATAACAAACGGTTGTTTCGTCTGAACGTACTTGATAAACGTTTCGTTCAACCGTTGTGCTTCATGCTCACACAATCCGATTTCAACTTCTAATCCCTTGCTTTTCAGGTATTCGATACCACCGCCTTCAACATCCGGATTCGGGTCGGCATGGGCCACAACAACCCGGCGAATACCGGCTTCGAGAATTTTTTCGGTACAAGGAGGGGTTCGCCCAAAGTGATTGCACGGTTCAAGGGTGACATAGAGGGTTGCGCCTTCGGAAGAAGATCCTGCCTGTTCAATGGCATCGGCTTCGGCATGGGCCTTGCCCGCCGCTTCATGAAACCCCTGCCCAACAATGGCCCGGTCTTTGACGATAACGGCGCCAACCATGGGATTGGGAGACGTATACCCCTCCCCTTTTCTGGCCAGGTCCAGCGCCTGTTTCATATATTTTTCGTCGTCTGAAAACATTCTTTTATTGCGTTTTCAATACCCCGTTCGCTTGCGGCGGGGTAAACATGCGGAAGGGGGGTGTGGGGGGAAACTACGTTTCCCACCATCATCTAAATTGTTTTGTGTTCCGCTTTGATACCCTG
>DUZK01000214.1 GCA_013349495.1 Deltaproteobacteria bacterium | reverse complement strand
GAATCGAGACAAAGCAGGAAAAATCCTCATCTCTTATCACTGTATCGGGTGTCGGGAGTAAGCGAGTTGAAAGGAAAAAATGAGCATCATGGTACAAGTCCCGGGACGGATCGATTCGAGGCCCAAGAATTAAGTTTGTTAAAAATTTGGCGTATCTTGTCCTTGTGGTCACACATCCGATTCAAAATGCTCTGGGTTGACATTTCAAGAGGTCATCTTTATCATCCGAACATTCCATAAACATTAACCCCCACCTTATTTCATGAGGACTAAGATGAATGAGAAAACCAGAAAAGTAAATGTTGCCGTGGTCCAGGCTTCACCGATCTTATTCGACAGGGAAGCCACAGTGGAAAAAACTTGCCGGTTGACCCGGGAGGCAGCCGATAAAGGGGCAAAATTGATTCTGTTTCCGGAAGCCTTTATCCCGGCGTACCCCAGGGGGCTCACCTTTGGTGCCGTGGTGGGCGGGCGAACAGCATCCGGCCGGCGCACCTTTCAGCGCTATTTTGAGGGTGCGGTTGAAATACCCGGCGAAACCATCGAACGAATAGGGGAGGCTGCTCGAGAAACGGAAACCTTTGTTGCCATCGGCGTCATCGAGCGGGATACGGAATTCAGTCGGGGAACGTTATATTGCACGCTGCTCTATTTCGATCCTGAAGGACGGCTTCTTGGAAAACACCGCAAACTCATGCCAACAGCTTCTGAACGATTGATTTGGGGAGCAGGTGACGGCAGCACGCTGCCGACCTTTGCAACAGAATTCGGCAGGATCGGCGGACTCATTTGCTGGGAGAATTATATGCCGCTGGCCCGTATGGCCATGTACGGCAAAGGCGTTGAAATATACTTGGCACCCACTGCAGATTGCCGGGATACCTGGCAATCGACGCTCGAACATATTGCCTGTGAGGGAAGGTGCTTTGTATTGGGATGCAATCAATTCGTTACAAAAAGCGATTACCCCAGCGACCTGGAAGGGCTGGAAGAATTGGATGATTTTGAGGATATCATCTGCCGCGGGGGCAGCACCATCATATCACCTCTTGGAGAGGTTCTCGCCGGCCCCTTGTACAATGAAGAAGGCATACTTTACGCCGAGTTGGATATGGGAGAGATTGCCCGGGGTAAATACGATTTCGATGTGGCCGGCCATTATGCCAGACCGGATGTATTTCAACTGCTGGTCAATGAACAGCCCACCCCCCCGGTGGTGAGCAGATCGACAGAAAAACGGGGAGATTAATCATGGAGTCCCCTGAAATAACCGTATACGGCGCCCATTGGTGTCCGGATTGCCGCCAAAGCAAGCAGTTCTTGGGCGAGCACCAGATCCCCTACAGATGGGTGGATATCGAAGAAGATAAAGATGCCGAAGCACTGGTTATCGAGCGGAACAATGGGAAACGGATTATTCCCACCATCACCTTTGAAGACGGTTCGTTTTTAGTTGAACCCACCAATGCCGAGCTTGCGAAAAAGCTGAGACTCAAGACAAGCGCCAGTCGGAGCCATTATGATGTGATTGTCCTCGGCGGAGGTCCGGCCGGACTTACTGCTGCCCTGTACACCGCACGGGAAGCCATTGAAACCCTGGTCATTGAGCGTGCCGCCTTTGGCGGTCAGGCAGCCGGGACGGAGAAACTGGACAACATGCCCGGATTTCCGGACGGTGTGGCCGGCATCGAATTCTCAGAGCGGTTGCGGAGACAGGCTGAAAGATTCGGTGTCGAACTGCTTCAGGCCCAGGACGTGGTCGGTCTGCATCGAAATGAAAACTATCATTGTGTGAAAACCGGCGACGGCAAGGAATACAGCGCCCGAGCCGTTATTGTCGCCACCGGAAGCCATTACCGGCGGCTGGATGTTCCCGGTGAAAGTGAGTATATCGGTGCCGGTGTCCATTTCTGCGCCACCTGTGACGGCCCGTTCTACAAAGGAAGAAAAGTAGCGGTCATCGGCGGTGGAAACAGCGCTGCCGAAGAGAGCCTGCTGCTGACGAAGTTTGCAGAGAAAGTGACGATTCTTGTCCGAAGCGATCATTTCAAAGCCACACAGATTATTCAGGAAAGCGTTTTGGGAAATCCCAAGATAGCGGTTCGATGGAACACGGAGGCGGAGGAATTCATCGGTAAAGAAAGCAAACTATCCGCCCTTCGAATTATCAACAGCCGGACAGGAGACCGGGGCGATCTGCCGGTGGACGGCGCGTTTATATTTATCGGGCTGGATCCCAACACCGTTTTTTTGGCCGGCAGCGGGATGAAGCTCGATAAATGGGGGTTTATTGTAACCGGACACGATCTATACCATGCGGGGCCGCGGCCTGCAGGGTTTGGCAAACGGGACCCATTTTTTCTTGAAACAAGCCTGCCGGGTGTCTTTGCCGCAGGAGATGTTCGAGATAAGAGCACCAAGCAGGTATCCAGTGCCGCCGGAGAAGGTACCACCGCTGCTTTGATGGTGAGGGAGTATCTGAAACTCGTATGAATGAAAGGGATTCCAATGGAACCGGATGAAAAGAGCCGGGCGTATTTGAAACTGCTTGTCGAAAGGACCGACGGAGACAGCAACCGGCAGGTTTCCATGTTTGATATCGGTGATTTGCCGGGGTCTTCTTAAGCCTGCAGGCGATCCGTCTGGAAATCACATCCCTTGGTGAGGCAGGTGTAATACGTACCCATTTTCTTTGTAGATTTTTCAACTAAAAAAGCGGCACCGCATTTCGAACACGGATGGGGAACCGGCTTGTCCCAGGTGGCATAATCACATAGGGGAAATCGACTGCACCCGAAGAAGATTTTACCCCGTCTGGATTGTTTTTGGGTGAGATTACCGCCGCAGCCTTCAACCGGGCATTTAACACCGGTATCTTCTCCTGAACCAGGGCCGTTTAAAGATTGGGTATGCCTGCAATCCGGATACCCGCTGCAGGCAAGGAATTTTCCATATTTACCCTGTTTGATGACCATGGGATTTCCGCATTTGCCGCACGTTACATCGGATTCCTCGTCCACCGACAGTTCAACCGGTTGAATGTTCCCTTTTTCATCCCGATCATAATCCCGCGAGTAGTTACATTCCGGATAACCGCTGCAGGCGAGAAACGGGCCGTTTTTTCCGACTTTGATGGACAGCTCCTTGCTGCACTGGGGACAGTTGAGTCCCGTAGGAAATCCGATCCCTTTCATGCTGAGCATTCCCGTCTCCGCTGAATTCAGTTCCTTTTTAAAGGGATCATAGAACCCGGTCAACACTTCGATGGCAGCGGTTTCGGAAGATTCGATGCGGTCTAAACTTTCTTCCATTCTGGCTGTAAATTCCACATTGAAAATATCGGGAAAATTCTGCACCAGCAGGTCATTGACAATGAATCCGAGCTCGCTCGGCCGGAAATATCCTTTCAGGAAATTTACATAGCCCTTTTCCCTGATGGTGGAGAGAATGGCCGCATAGGTGCTGGGCCGTCCGATTCCGTTTTCCTCGAGCTCTTTGACCAGTGAGGCTTCAGAAAACCTTGGGGGCGGCTGGGTGAAATGCTGTTTGGGATCCAGTTGATTCAGTTTTAGGATCATACCTTCCGCCAAATCCGGCAGCGGATCTTTTCGTTTTTCATTTTCGATCTCATCATCTGCGGTCATGTAAACGGTCATGAATCCCGGGAATTTCACACTTGAACCGCTGGCATTGAAAATGTGGGCACCGGCCTTGATGGCCACCAAGTTTTGATTGATAAGGGCTTCCTTCATCTGAGAGGCCACGAAACGCTGCCAGATCATTCGGTACAGCCTCTGTTGATCGTTACTCAGATAGGGCGCTACCTTATCAGGGGTATGATAAACCGAGGTGGGGCGAATGGCCTCATGGGCATCCTGAACCTTTTTCCGGTTCTTAAAAAATCTTGGTTTTGGAAGCGAATAGTCTTCGCCATACTTCTCCTTGATCCAGCGAAGGGCTTCCTGAGCCGATTCCATGGATATTCGGGTGGAATCCGTACGCATATAGGTGATGAGTCCGACGGGTTCCCCCGGACCGAGTTCGATTCCTTCGTAAAGTTGCTGGGCGATCATCATGGTTTTCTTTGCCGAAAACTTCAGTTTTCGGATCGCTTCCTGCTGGAGCTTGCTGGTTGTAAACGGAGGGAGCGGGTTTCGGTTGACGGTTTTCTTAACCACCTTGTCCACAACCATGGGAACCCCGGACAGCTCATCGACTATATGGGTTGCCGATGCTTCATCCGGAATTTGTATCTTTTTTTCCTCTTTCTTCACAAGCTTTGCCGTGAAGGGAGGGGGCGATTCCGCTTCAAGATGGGCGGTAATGGACCAGTACTCCACGGGATCAAAGGCATGTATGGCCCTTTCTCTCTCGCAAATAATGCGCAGCGCCACCGATTGGACCCTTCCGGCACTCAAGCCGCTCTTTACTTTTCGCCACAACAGCGGAGATACCTGGTAACCCACCAAACGATCCAGAATCCTTCGCGTCTGCTGGGCCTCATATTTACCGAGGTTAAGTGCTTCAGGAGATGCCATGGCATCACGAATGGCGGTCTTTGTCAGTTCATGGAAGAGCACCCGGTGAAATCGCCTCCCCTTCTTTTTCAGAATATCCGCCGTATGCCAGGCGATGGCCTCCCCTTCACGGTCGGGGTCCGGTGCCAGATATACGTCCTCAGCTTTTTCAGCAGATCGTTTCAATGAGGTGATTACTTTTTTCTTTCCCGGGATGGTGCGATATTTCGGTTTGAATCCGGATTCAATATCGATTCCCATCTCTTTTGGGGGAAGATCCTTGATATGTCCGACGGTTGCCGCAACATTATATTCGTTGCCGAGGTATTTCTTTAACGTTCTTACCTTGGTGGGAGATTCCACAATCACAAGCGGTTTTGTCGCAGCCATATGTTACACCGTTACCGTTTACTTAATTATTTTGCCTTCTAATAACCCCATTCGCTCTCATCTGATATGACAATCATGTATCTGAGGGGTGCGAAACTTGAGTTGTCAGTTGTATCCAATATTTCGTAAATTATCGGATAAATCTTTAGGACTTAGGGGCTTTGGCAGCTTTTCATTAAGCTGGTTCAATAAAGCGGCTGCACCATAGCTCAAATTTTTCAACCCGTAAAGAGCATCGGCTAAAAAATTTGTCAGCATCCGTCGGTTGTCAAGAAAAAACGTTTTCCGGGTGTCTGTTTCACCAAGCCTTTTAATTCCAGGGTCAGCAAGATACTCGACAATCTGCCGACATCCATTCCCGATTTGTGAACGAGATCATCGATGTGAACCGGATATGGTTCCAAAAGAGGAACGATCTGTTTTTCTTGATCGGTGAGTGAAACGGATGGAAGAGGGGGAGGAGGCTCTTGCGCGGGTTTATTTGTGGATATCAAAGCGGACAGCTCATCGAGAATATCCTGTGCATTTTCAACCAGTTTTGCACCCTGTTTGATCAGGCTGTGGGTTCCGGTGCTCTTGAATGAATGGATATTGCCGGGAACGGCGAAGACTTCACGGTTTTGTTCGGCCGCCAACCTAGCTGTTATCAGGGAACCGCTCTTTTTGGTTGCTTCGACAATGATCGTTCCAAGAGACATGCCGCTGATAATCCGGTTCCGTATGGGGAAGTTGTGGGGATCCGGCTCGGTCTTGAGTGGAAATTCGGATACCACCGCTCCGGTTTCGGAAATCTTTTTGAAAAGCTCCCGGTTCTCCCAGGGATAGATACGGTCCAGACCGCTTCCCAAAACCGCTACGGTCCTTCCCTTTCCCATCAAGGCACCCTTATGGGCAGCCGTATCGATTCCTTTGGCCATGCCGCTGACAATGGTAAAATTCAATTGAGCCAAGTGCATGCATAATTCCTGTGTGGCGTCGATTCCATAGCTGGTTGCAATCCGGGAACCGACAACGGATATGGAGGGTTCGATTTCTCCCAAGCATCCGCTGACATATAGAAAAGGCGGCGGATCGGGTATTTCCCTGAGTAAGGGGGGATATTCCGCGTCTGTCATGACAACGATCCTATATCCACGCTTCGCTGTCAGTTGAAGTTCCTCTTCGACCCAATCCGGAAAAGCGTGATTCTTTATGGAGAGAGCCACCCGCTGGCTAATGCCGTCCACCATGAGCAGATCATTATCGGATGCACCGAATACCGCCTGCGGCGATTCGAATCGTTCGATCAGGCGCTTAAATAAATGGTTGCCGATTCCCGGAACAGATTTCAGGAAAAACCATTGCAGGATATTGTCCATAGGCTTTTACGGCCGGCACGGCGGATTCTAAGGTGTGTTGCGTATCCCTCGCTTTATTTCGATTTGATTCCTTTTAACATCTCACCGGCTTTCGATCCGGCCGGGGTAAAGGGGTATTGTTTGACCGCTTTTTTGAGAAAGGACTGGGCATTGGACTTATCGCCTATAGCCAGATAGGAATAACCAATTTTTAGTAATGAATCCGGGACCTTGCTTCCGCCCGGATATTTTTCCAACACCTGTTTAAATGCACTGATGGCGCCCTTATAGTTTTTCTGGGCATAGAAACATTCTCCGGTCCAATACAATGCATTGTCCGCGAGATTGTGACCGGGATAATTTTCGGTAATCGAGTTGAAAATCGCTGCAGCTTTGCCGTAATCTCTGTTTTTATAAACCGACAGTGCTTTTTTATACAACTGATCGGCATTTTCACCGGAAACCGGTGCTTTCGCATTTTTGCTGCCGGCTGCGGGCTGGAGTGAAGGCTGTGGGGGCGACTGATGAAGTTCAGCCGATTTTTGCGTGCCGATCGCTCCTGCCTCCTGTGTGGCTTCGATTTCCTTCAAGGTTTTCTGGTGGTCGTCCACCATGAACTGGAGGATGGACAGCTTATGGGAGAGCTCTTCGATTTTTTCATTGGTTTCGGCGACTTGTCGTTCTAATGGGGTTTTCTCGGACCCTTTCATGGGCTGCAAACTTGAGCATGCCGTTAAAAGTGAAAGGACTACGATCGCAAAAACAAAAAACCGAAACTTTCTCATGGCGACCCTCCCATCGGTTTGGCTGTCGAGACACAAACGCCTGCCCGTTAACAGGTTTCAGAGTTCAGTTCCTAAGTACACGTATTCTTAAATACGGTTACGTATTACAATTGGTTTCTTCATTCTATGAAAAAGTTTAAAGTGCCTAACGTGATCTAGAGTGCCTAAAGTTAAGGTATTTTATCAATTTTATATTGACCGCGCTAAAAGCGCATTCCTCAACTTTAGCTCACTTTAGGCACTTCAAATTTAAACTTTTCGACTTCAGCTTAT
>DUZK01000213.1 GCA_013349495.1 Deltaproteobacteria bacterium | reverse complement strand
TGAGATCGTCTTCCAGCCGGCACAGATTGTCCCTGGCGCAAAGATGAACGCACGCCCTGCAGGGAGAGTAGGACAATTCCGTAAGATTGATAAATTCGAAGGGTTTTCCGCTATTTTCGAGGATAAATTTTACCATTCGATCCACGTTTCCATTCCGAATGGGACTGCTGCTGATACCGAGCACCGTCATTTTCGTTTCTCCAACAATGCGATAGTGTTACGATCAGATTATATCAAACCGTTTTAAATTAAAACCAGCGTTTAACTGCGCTACACACAATTATTGTTTTGACTTATAGTATCGGGAGAATTACTAACATTCAACAACTTGTGCCTTTTTATCAATAAAAAATTTAGGAGTTTCATGAAGCGACCTCCACTGCATATCATCTATTTTTCAATAGCGATGTCCACCGTTAGTTTGGGAGATTTTCTCCTCTACGCCATACTTCCCAGCTATTATCCGCATCTTGGACTCGCCCCCATTCAAGTGGGAATCCTTCTCTCTATCAATCGTTGGATTCGTTTGTCCACAAACCATACGGCCGAATACTGCTATCGCCGCTATCCTAGCAATCTATGGCTCATCTCGGCTTTTTTCATGGGATCCGTTGTGACCGCCGTCTACGGACTTTCACAATTGTTTACAATTCTCCTTGTTGCAAGGATCCTCTGGGGCATCTCTTTTTCATTTATTCGTCAAGCCGGCATCATGGCAGTCGTCAATTCCAGCTCGAATGCACGTCTTGGAGAAAGCATGGGGTATTTTCACGGCATCAGCGCCATCTGGCGGACATTCGGCCTGTTTATCGGCGGCACATGTCATGATCTATTCGGATTCTCAACGACACTGGTCGGCCTGGGCATCCTGTCGTTTGTTGCAGTTCCATTGGGCGCCCTATCTCAAAAGAAAAGTCGAAGAATAAAGGACAAGTTCGCCAAAGGTGCATCCGGAAAAATGGGGAATCTCGGCGTGATATGCTGCGGTTTTGCCTTGGCCCTTGTGGGCGGCGGTATGATTATGTCGACACTGGGTCTTATCCTTAAAGCACATGTCGGAGAATCGTTTATAATCGCAGGTTATACCATCGGTGTTGCTACCTTGACGGGTTTCATCATGGGGTTGAGATGGTTGATTGACGGGATTGGAAGCCCGGTACTCGGTGCGGTGGCAGACAGGATCGGCAGGCAGCGGTTGATCATGTTCTTATTCCCGCTGAATGCGCTGGTACTGGTCGCAGTGTCCAGGTTTACCCGACCGATCCCGTTGATCTTTATTGTAATCTTGTTCTTCATCTGTTCAACCGCACTGATGACACTCCTTTCAACCCATGCCGGACAGGGGGGACCTCGAGCCGTCGCATCATATGCAACAGCAACAGATCTCGGAATGTCTGTGGGTCCCATCATCGGATGGAGTATTGCCCAGTTCGGATTTCCCGCCAATTCTATTTTTCTTTCCTGCGGGGTAATATATGGGATAGGTTCTGTCATTGCCTTTTATACTTTCGGTATAGTAAGTATCTCTTGTTCAAAGAAAATTAGATGAAATGGGATGGCATGGAAACTCATAAGGCAGATGCCCAATACCTCTACTCTATGGCAGAGAAATTAGGAGCAGATCTTTTTGGTGTTGCCGACCTGCGTCCGGTTCAGAATTTTATTACCCAACAGGGCGGACAGATTTTAGGGAATTTTTCCCATGCGGTGGTACTGGGTGCAAGGTTGTCGAATACCGTTGTGGATCAACTTGATCCCCTGATGCCGGCAGACTACAGCCTCTACGGCTTCCACGTCTACAAAGCCGTCAGCCCGCTGCTTGATACCATTGCTCTCCGGGTTTCCCGTGAAATCGAAACCAAGGGGTATCGAGCGTTACCCATTCCGACCTCCCAGTTCCGGCGCCCGGGGGAACGGATCAGCATCTTCCCGCACAAACTGGCTGCTCGCCTGGCCGGATTGGGCTGGATAGGGAAAAACTGCCTCTTGATCACACCGAAATTCGGTCCCCGCATTCGACTGGCAAGTGTTCTGACCGATTGTGAACTTGAGGCCGGAACCATCATAGAAGGCAGTTGCGGAGACTGCCGAGTGTGTGCCGATGTGTGCCCTGTGGGTGCGCTAAAAGGCGTTGAGTTCCGTGAGTCCGAAGGGGTTGAAAACCGGTTGGATGTGAATGCCTGCGGCAACTACAGGGACGGGGCGGATTCCGGCGCCCGGCGAGGCGCTCATGTTTGTGCGCTCTGCCTGGCAAAGTGCCCGAAAGGTCATGTGACATCCTGAAACGCGCGTTCCTTTCAAATCAAATGATTTCGATCCGATCAGGAAACCGCCTCCATATAATCCGATGCCCAGCGGTCCACTTGGTTAATGAGCCCCTGAAGAAGTTCGGAAATATATTTATCCCGGTGATGAACCATGTAAAATTTTCTGGTTATGGATTGATCCGAGAGAGGGATGGCCACCAGTTCACCCCTTTCAATTTCTTCATCCGCAACCTTTCGACTGATCAGAGCGACTCCCAGGCCGCCTTCAACAGCCTTTTTGATGGCCCGATTGCTGGATAACTCAAGCGGAATATTAACTGAAATCTTGTTGTCCCTGATGAATTTGTCCATGGCTGTTCTCGGGGCTGATCCTGTCTCATGAACAATCATCGGCTGGTTTTCAAGCTCCCGGGGATCAATGGGACCTTTATGGATAAGGGGATGTCCCGGTGGAACCAGGAGAACCAGGCGGTCCTCAAGGATCTCCCGGATCTTGATTTTTTCATGTGCTACGGGATAGGAAATAAACCCCAGATCATTCTTAAGTTCGATGATATTTTGCACAACCTGTTCGGTGAACAGGATGTTTACTGAAATCTTTACAAAGGGATTCGCTTTGCAGAAAGGTGTCATGATGGAGGGAAGGTAATATGCGCCGAAACTTTCACTGGCATGGATCCGGATATGTCCTTTTTTGAGCTTTTGAAACTCGCGGATGCCGTCTTCGGCATAGCGCTCCATTTCAAATATTTTTTCGGCGATTCCGTACAGTTCTTCTCCGGCGTCCGTCAATGCCAGTTTTTTTCCGAACCGGTTCACAAACATCACATCATAATGTTCCTGAATCCGCTGAATGCCTTTTGTTACCGCGGGTTGGGTTATATTGAGGTCTTTTGCCGCCATACTCAGATTTCCGTGCTTGGCGGCCAGGTAAAAGATCTTAAGCTGGTTGAGGTTCATTAATTATAACCTGTGGTTATGAAATAATAAAATTAGTATATTGACTTTAGGACATATTTTGTTCTTATAAGCAATCTTATTTTTATGAAAATTTCATGAAAAGGTTATTTGTCTGAGAAAGGAAAAAAAGTATGAGAATCTATGTCTGTGTCAAACACGTTCCGGACTCGGCTGCCAATATTGCAGTGACGGACACCAATGAATTTGACGAATCCGTAAAATTCGTAATGAATCCGTACGATGAAATCGCCGTTGAAGAAGCCTTGAAAACAAAGGAGCGAATTGAGGATTCCGAGGTGATTGTCTTGACCGTGGGAAAGCAAAATGCCGCCGCCAGCATCCGCCATGCCCTGGCCATGGGGGCGGATAGAGGAATATTAATCCGGACCGATGATCGACTGGACAGTATCCTCACCGCAACGGCATTAAAAGCCGCCATTGAACAGGACGGAAAACCGGATATCATATTCTGCGGAAAAGTTTCCATTGACAGTGAAGGCATGCAAACCTTGTTCAGGCTTGCCACCTCGATGGAACTGCCGGTGGCAACCGACGTCGTTGCAGTTTCGATTTCAGTGGATGGAGATCGTGTGGTTGTTGAACGTGAAATTGAGGCGGGTGCCCGGGAAATCGTTGAAATGAGTACACCTTGTGTCGTCGGGGCCGGGAAAGGATTGAATGTCCCGAGATACACCAAACTGATGGAAATCATGAAAGCCAGGAAAAAAGAGATAAAACAGGTTGACCTCAAGAGCTTTGAGATTGACCCTCCCACGTGCAGCACGGAAATTATCGAATTGATACCGGCCCAGGAGGAGCGACGGCTCAATATCCTGAAAGGAGAACCGGATGACGTGGTTCGACAGCTCGTTGGCTTGTTGAAAGATGAAGCAAAGGTTTTATGATTTGGATCATCTCTAAAAGAGTTAGTGTGATCCTGAGGATTCGAGGGGTCAAGGATTCAAGGATTCGAGTGAAATACTATATAATTTCATTAAATTCTCAATATTCAATAATCAATTCCGGCTTGTCCGCCTCTCTCTGGCGGGCTTACCCGGGTTAGGGGACTATCATTATGGAAAAGATCGGCATTCTGATTGAAACTAAGGATGGTGAGGTGAAAAAGACCAATTTCGGTGTCGTCACTGCAGCATCCGGCCAAGATCACGAACTGTATGCCTTTGTTATGGATGGAAACGGGTCCGCATACCAGGCGTCTTTGCAGGAATACGGGGTTCATAAGATCGTTGACATTTCAACAGATAAAGGATCGATTCCCTGGAATCCGGAAGCATGGGCCGGAGCCATTATCCATGCCATGCGCCATTTCGACATCAATACCCTTCTGGGGCTTACCAGTTCTCAAGGAAGGGATTTGCTTCCCCGGATCGCGGCCGGATTAGGTGCGCCTTTGGTCCTCGATTGTATCGGTGTGAACATTGAAAAACGGACAGCGATCAAATCCCAGTTCTCCGGCAAGGTGAATGCGACCGTTAAGCTTAACGGCAGCCAAAGCATCTATGGAATACGAGCGAATGCGATTGCACCGGCCCCTGCGCCCTGTGATGCGGAAGTAATACCGCATCCGGTTGTTACTGAAGCTGGACAGTTGGTGATCAGTGGTGTGAAAAAGGCGGAAATTGAAAAAGTCGATTTGACGGAAGCGGAATATATCATCTCCGGCGGGCGGGCCATGGAAGATGCATTAAATTTCAGTATCCTTAAGGAATGTGCGGATATTCTGGGTGCTGCGGTCGGGGCGTCCCGATCCGCAGTCGATGCAGGATTTGCACCGCACGACATGCAAGTGGGGCAGACGGGTAAGACGGTGAGCCCGAAGCTTTATATCGCCTGCGGCATTTCAGGCTCCATTCAGCACTTTGCCGGCATGAAAACGTCAGGCACCATCGTTGCCGTGAACACGGACCCGGGCGCACCCATTTTTGAGAAATGCGACTATGGCGTTGTGGGAGATTTATTCGAGATCGTTCCCATGTTTACAAAGCAACTGAAAGAGGTTCTTGGGAAGTGAAGAAAATTATACGCCATGGAATAGTGGAATGATGGAATAATGGAATATTGGGTATAAGAGCGGAAAAGATCTTTTTTATAAAATCGATAGAATTCATTTAAACCCATCATTCCAGCGTTCCAATATTCCAGCTAAGTTCAGTATGAATACAGGGAGCTTCATTGAAATTTCAGACACGATAGTTAGGAGATAAACTCATGCGTGATCAGGCACAGGTCGTCATCATCGGCGGGGGGATTTTCGGAACCAGCGTTGCCTACCACCTGGCCAAGGCAGGCTGTACCGATGTTATTCTTGTGGACAAGGGAGAATTGACCAGCGGGACCACTTTCCATTCCGTGGGGCTGGTATCCCAGTTCCGCACCTCTCCGTCATTAATGCGTGTGATGAACTACACCATTAATCTTTTCAATGAATTGAAAGAAGAAGTCGGTGACGCGCTGGGCTGGAATACAGTGGGCAGCCTCCGGTTGGCCTCCAGCAAAGATCGCCTGAAAGCGCTTCAACGGGAAGTCAGTCGCGCCAAGGCCATCGGTATCACTGCAGATATCATTTCAGCAGGCGAGGCAATGGAAATTGCTCCGTTCCTATCGGATCAGGAGTTGTATGGCGCTGTCTACGTCCCGGACGATGGGCATATCGATCCGAACGCTATCACTTATGAATTGGCTCGCCAGGCAAAATCCACGGGAGTCGAGGTGCACACAAATGTCCGGGTGACAGGCATTGATGTATCTCCGGCTGGGGAAATCCAACAGGTGATCACCGATCACGGCAACATTAAAACCGAGTGCGTGGTCAATGCCGCCGGTGAGTGGGCACCCCGGATCGGAGAAATGGTGGGTGTGAATATTCCCATGGTACCGCTGATGCACCAGTATCTGACAACCAAACCGATTCCGGGACATGAACTGCCCCGGAATACGCCTGTGGTAAGGGACCCGGACAAACTGTTTTATTGCCGGGAAGATACCGGTGCTTTTCTTATCGGCGCCTTTGAGTCCAATCCCAAGGAATGGGCGGTGGAGGGTGTGCCGTGGAAATTCACCCAGGAGCTTCTCAGTCCCGAGTGGGAACTGTTTGAACCGGTATTGGAAATGGCCATGGAACGGATACCGATATTAGCGGAAGCTGAAGCGGTGGAACTTATAAACGGTCCCGATGCGTTTACTCCTGACGGCCACTATGCCCTGGGGCCGGTTCCCGGCCTTCGGGGATTCTATGTGGCTGCCGGCGGATCCATCAACGGCATTGCGGGTGCGGGCGGAGTCGGAAAGCTCCTGGCTGAATGGATACTGGAAGGTGCTCCTTCCATCGATACCCACGAAATGAATATCAGACGGTTTGGCCCGCATTTAAGCGATCTCAAATACGTCACCGAGCATTGCCGTGAAGTGTACCGGTATTATTACCGGCTGCGGTATCCCAACGATGAAAATGAGTGGGGGCGCCCCCTGCGAACCAGTCCCTTTTACACGCGGTTGCAGGAAGCGGGTGCGATCTTTGGCGAAAAAAACGGCTGGGAGCGCGTTAATTACCTTAATCCGGGTCAGCCGTGGCGGCAGGCCGGAGCCGACCAGAAAAACTGGGGCTGGGGGCGGCCGGACTTCTTTGAGCAGGTTGCCGGAGAAGTTAAAATCGCCCGGGAAAGGGCGTCCCTGATCGATATGACCTCTTTTGGTAAAATAGACATTTTTGGAGCCGGAGCATTGCCGCTCTTGCAGAAACTGGCAATAAGCGATCTGGATAAGCCGGTGGGCTGCATCACCTATACGCAGTTCTTAAATGAAAAGGGCGGCATTGAAAGCGATGTGACCGTCACGAGCATGGCAGAAGACCGGTTCAGGATCATCTCCGGCACATCGTTTGTATCCAACGATCTGGGTTGGATACAAATGCATCTACCAAAAGACGGTTCGGCAGAAATTTCCGACGTTACTGAAGACTTGGGCTGTCTGGCGCTTTGCGGGCCCTGTGCGCGGCAG
The DNA here is from genome assembly GCA_013349495.1 of Deltaproteobacteria bacterium. Taxonomy (GTDB): domain Bacteria; phylum Desulfobacterota; class Desulfobacteria; order Desulfobacterales; family SURF-15; genus DUZK01. Next base: position 64 of record DUZK01000213.1, on the reverse strand, counting down.
GTGTTGGAGTCCGTAACTCGAAACGACGTATCCAACCATGCGTTCCCTTACATGACCGCACAGG
>DUZK01000212.1 GCA_013349495.1 Deltaproteobacteria bacterium | reverse complement strand
CTTTAGCTCACTTTAGGCACTTCTAACTTGTCGGGTTTTCAAAAGAGAAGCCCCTTTCAGGGGCAAACCAAGGCCTGGTCCTATGGGCCAGGATTCTTTACTTACTTGAGCAAACCGCATAACCATATGAGCTAAATCGACCCGAAGGTAAGCGTCGTGAACGGTTGCATGAGGTTCATGAAATGGTATATGGTTTCAAACCGATGAATAAGATATTTTCCGGAGGAACATGATGACAACGGAGTGGCCGCCCTTATATGACCCCGCATATATGCCGTCTCCCCGAGACGTCTATTGGAATGCCGAATTGGAAACCATGGACCCTGACGAGCGGGAGCAAACGGTCGTTCTTCCAAAGCTTCGGGCACAAATGGCATATGCCTATAAAAAGTCTTCCTTCTATAAACGGATATGGAATGAAGCAGGCATCGAACCGGAAGATATCAGAAGCCTCGAAGATTTCGAATCCGTACCGATTATCACCAAGTCGGATATTCGCCGGGATCAGATGGAAAACCCGCCTTTTGGAAGCAATGTTTGCGTGAGTGCGGATGAAATGGCGAGAGTTCAGGGAACTTCGGGGACCACCGGGAAACCGACGGCTTTCGGTATCAGCAAGGGCGATATGCAGCGGATAGCAGAGGCTCATGCCAGGGCCATGTGGGGGTTCGGCATTCGTGAGGATGATACGGTTTTCATTGCCTCTTTTTTCAGCCTGTACTGGGGAAGTTGGGGAGCATTGATGGGAACCGAACGTCTCGGAGCCACGGCGTTTCCCTTCGGGGCGGGCGTGCCCGGACAATCGGATCGGGCCATTGAATGGATGGAAGAAATTAAGCCGACGGTTTTTTACGGCACGCCATCCTACAGCCTGTATTTGGCCGAGAAAGCCAAAGCCAAAGGATTGGACCCGGCCAAAGATTTTAATTTCAGGCTTCTATTCTTTTCAGGCGAGCCCGGTGCCGGCATCCCATCTACCCGCAAACGCATCGAAGAAACATACGGCGGGATCTGCATCGATTCCGGCTCCACCGGCGAGATGTCCCCCTGGATGACCAATTGTGAATGCAGCCATCGGCAGGGGATGCACCTGTGGCAGGATATCGTATATGCGGAACTGGTGAACCCGGATACGGACAAACGGGTGCCCTACGGCCAAGAAGGAATAACCGTTTATACCCATTTAGAAAGAACATCCCAACCCATGATCCGGTATCTCGCCGGAGACGTATCCTTGTGGGTTAATGATCCATGCCCTTGCGGTAGAACATACCCTCGCCTGCCAAAAGGAATCTACGGGAGAGCAGACGATATGTTTGTGGTGAGGGGAGAGAACGTGACTCCCACTGCCATCGAGGATGTGATTCGGGGCATTTATGGGCTGGGAGATGAATTTCGTGTCGTCATCACCCGAGAGAAAACCATGGACGAGTTGATTGTCCAGGCGGAATGGAAGGAAGACGTGAACACCGAAGAGATATCTGCATTAAAGTCGAGGCTGGAGAGGGAATTGAAAGCCAGGGGATTGCGAACCGTCGTCCAGATGCTTGAACCGAACTCCCTTGAACGCACGGAATTCAAGGCAAAGCGGGTTATCGACCAACGCGGGCTTTACGAAGAGATAATAGGAAAAGAATAGATCGTTAATCGGCATCTTTCAAAACCGATAACCCAGAACTCAGAACCCAGAACCCAGAACCAATTAAATTGGAAGTGCATCATGCCCGGCAAAACAGATAAAGAGGCCTGCCTCTTCAGCGAAGCCAATGTCCGGAAGATCGAAACGGACTATGAAGACTGGCATAAAAACAGACTGCGGGAAGAAGACCGGCAATTGGACGGTAAGTATTTCACCCCATCCGGCATTCCGGTAAAACTGATTTATTCTCCGGCTGATATAAAAGATATCCGGTATTCCGAAGATGTCGGGTTTTCCGGACAACCCCCTTTTGTTCGAGGCGTCTATCCGAACATGTACCGTGGGAGACTGTTCACCGTCCGCCAGTTAGCCGGATTGGGTGCTCCGGAAGATTGCAACCAGCGCGTTAAATATCTTCTAAAGCACGGCGCCACCGGGATCAATATCCTCTTCGATCTGCCGACCATCCGGGGTTACGATTCCGACGATCCCGAAGCTGAAGGAAACGTGGGGTACTGCGGGGCTGCCGTGGACTCCATCGATGATATGGACACGTTTTTCGCAGATATTGATCTTGGAAGCATCAGCACGTCGATTGTCACGCATTTGCCCAGCACCAGCCTGGTGATTCCGGGAATGTATTTCGGTGTTGCGGAAAAAAGGGGCACACCCCTCCAGAAGCTAGCCGGAACCTGCCAGAATGATTTCATCATGGAAACATGCGTCGGCAGTGCTCCGGAAATACTGCCGCCGCCCGTCTCCTTTAAAATGCAATGCGATGTGATCGAGTGGATCGTAAAACATGCACCCCGGTGGAACCCGGTCAGCTATAACGGGTATAATCTTCGGGAGGCGGGAACCGATGCGGTAACGGAAGTGGGGGTGGCCATCGCCAATGCCATTGCGACGGCTGAAGAATTGATAAACCGCGGGTTGAAGATCGACGACTTTGCTCCCCGCATGTCATTCTTCTGGGATCTGCATAATGATTTCTTTGAGGAGATTGCCAAGTGCCGCGCCAGCCGGAAGGTCTGGTATAAACTCATGACGGAGAGATTCGGCGCCAGGAATGAAAATTCCATGCGCATGCGATTCCATGTCCAGACCGCCGGCGTTACCTTAACCGCAACCGAACCGCTGAACAATATCGTCCGGTCCGGTATTCAGGGCCTTGCCGCTGTTTTAGGCGGGTGCCAATCGCTGCACATCGATTCCTACGACGAGGCCTACTCGGCGCCTACCGAAGAGGCTGCGCTTGTTTCCATCCGCACCCAGCAGATCATTCAGCAGGAAACCGGTGTGGTGAACACCGTTGATCCCCTGGCCGGGTCATATTATGTGGAATCCCTAACAGAAGAGATGACCCACCGGATATTTCAATTCATTCAAAAGATTGAAGATATGGGCGGCTTGGTGACCGCGGTGGAAAACGGTTGGCTGCACCGGGAGATCAGCAAATACAACCACACGCATCAGAAACAGATCGAAACCGGGGAGAGAAAAGTTGTCGGCGTCAATTACATGAAAGCAGAAAGTGAAGCCGCCTGCCCCATCGAAGTCTTTGAATATCCGGAAACTTATTCCAGGCAGAAAGCCAGACTGGAAAAGCTTAGGAAGACAAGGAATAAAGAGAAGGTAAAATCGTGTTTGGAAGAATTGAGAGCAAAATGCCATAGCGGCGACAATCTGTTTCCGTACTGCCTGGAAGCTGTGAAAAACCATGCCACACTGGGTGAGATCGAGGAAGCTTTTAGAGAAGAATTCGGGCTCTGGTCGTTTCCCCTGATGGGTTAAGATTGACGGGTTAAGATTGACGGGTTAAGACTGACGGGTTGAGGAGGAAAACCGGGAGATGGAGAGAAGAATTCGGGTGGTCATGGCCAAACTGGGTCTTGATATACACTGGCGGGGGGTTTTGCTGGTTTCCCAATTTCTTAAAGACGCCGGGATGGAGGTCATCTATATCGGCAACAAATTTCCGGAGCAGATCGTTGAGGCAGCCATCGAGGAAGATGCGGATGTGGTGGGCGTGAGTACGCTAAGCGGCAATCACCTCACCCTCGGACCGAAGGTGGTGGAGTTGTTGAAAGCGCAGGGAATGGAAACCGTCAAGGTTTTTATGGGGGGTGTGATTCCTCCAAACCATATTCCGATATTGAAAGGAAAGGGCATTCATGAAGTTTTCGGACCGGATACTCCCATGCAGACAATTATCGATGGAATAAAAACGGCTATTTTGGGCACGGACCCGCCAACCGGATAAGGCGCACAAATAGACACAGATGAACTCGGATTTTTATATTATCCGCGCTCATCTGCGTTAATCTGCGTCCTATTGAAATGAGAATTGCGTATGAAAAAGACCGATAGATTGATTGAGGCCGCCCTTGCCGGCGATAAGCTCTCCATTGCCCGGATGATATCCCTGGTGGAAAGAGGAGACGATCAAGCCGGTCGCATATTGGAAAAGATCTATCCACAATCGGGAGGCGCCTATTATATCGGCATCACAGGACCGCCGGGAGCCGGAAAGAGTACCATTGTCGATCGATTGATACATCTGTTTTGTGTAAACGGGTATTCGGTGGGTGTTATCGCCATCGATCCTTCCAGCCCCTTCACCGGCGGATCACTTTTAGGCGACCGGATTCGGATAAATCGTGATGCCTTCAAAGAAGACGTCTTTTTCCGAAGCATGAGCGCCGGCCGTGTGATGGGAGGTCTTTCCAGAACCGCAAAGGATGCTTCCCGTATTCTCGACGCCTGCGGCAAAGAGATTGTCATTATGGAGACTGTCGGTGTCGGACAATCGGAACTCGATATCGCCCAGGCCACCGACACCATAATGGTGGTCGTGGTACCGGAATCAGGGGACAATATCCAAACATTAAAAGCAGGCTTAATGGAAATCGGGGATATTTTCGCGGTCAACAAATCGGATCGAGCCGGGGCGGAAGACATGGCCTCGTCTATTAAAGCGATGCTGGATCTGGCGCCACTGAAAATGGATTGGCACCCCTCAGTGTTTCTTACCGCTGCAACTTTAAACCAGGGAGTCGATGAACTCTATGAAGGTTTATGGAATCATTACCGTCATCTTCGGAAAGAAGATCGACTGAAGCTTCGAAGAAAAAACCAACTCAGGAGTGAACTGGTCCGAAAAGTGGACGAGATTGTTTTTGAATCACTTCGGGACCGGATGAACAGGGATGAAAATCTCGATCTTCTTTTAGAGGATATCTGGAGCAAAAAGACCGATATCTACACTGCCGCCCGGAATATCGCGGACCAATGGAAGGCAGGGGCGAGCGGAAAACACGGTCACACGGATGAAATGTCCTGAACAAGAAACGGCGTGCATCGAAGGCCGACACTCATCTTTTTAACCCAGAGTCTTACCATGGTGATGGTTTCGCCGTTTTCATTGACCAGACTCGGCAGCTCCTCCACGTAGGAAATATCATCTGCCAGAAATTCATAATAAAAAATATTGGTACTGTAAGGATCTACGATGAGAATGACCCGATCCGGATCATATGGATGCTTACGCGGGGAACCAGAAAATGGAACATGCGTAAGCTTGAGCGACCGGGTGTCTTTCGGTTTTTCGTAGGCTTGAATCTCCAGTTTCTTTATCTCTTGAAGGTGCTCCGTTATCGACATATGGTGATCTCCCCTGGTTATAAATCGGATCGTGGCGGTTCATGATGCCACGCAAAATATACAAGCAATATATCACAATATGTACAGGAAAGAAAAATGACAAATCGATTCAAATGGGGAGTTGAGGATGCAAAAGGGGTGTGTGAAATGGAATCAGAAAAGCGTCAAGCTAGTTCATTTCGGCATCAAAGCATGTCCTTGCCAGATCCAACGTGTCCCGGTCGAGGCTCAGGCCTTTCCATCCCAATCTTTCCAACCGTCGGTTGATCTCCGCGTCACTTATTTCAGGATTTGAGGGCATGAGGGCACGTTGGTGAAAAATTGACATTATGATTTGAAACGGATAAGAAAGGTGGCGATATAACGGAAAGCGAGACATGCATTTATTGCTCAAGACCGGAACTGCCCCTCTACCCTCATGACACCCTCTATAGTCAGCAAGCTGATCTATCGCGGACGGGTAGATGAGAATACGGACGCAATCGAAAAGGAATTGTTAGAACAATTTTATCTAATGTCCATATTTCACCAACGTCCCCTCTGCCTATAATCAGGGTACTATTCTCGGTCGGAGAGGATCGATAGGTTTCCGGCTTATAAACGGCAACAGTCTATTTATTCTGCCGAAATCGTGGAGGTGGGCGCAGTCAAAAACCCTATCCTCTTTTTCAAAGTTCTGAGAAGCTCGGTGATTCAAAACATATTTGGGAATAATCCCCAGATTATCCATCCCCAACAGTCTTGATCTCAATTCTTCAGCATCATGGATTTCAACCGGCAATCCCGCTTTTACCAAGTCAAGGGCGATTCTAATGGTTTCCGCCATCCGGGAAGTACTCGACCCGCTTAAAAATACCGACCAACCTTCTGTTTTTTTCGTGACCCCCAAATCGATATGGGTCGTATTGCCGCCTCGGTAAACCTCCCAGGGGTGACCGCCTCCCCGACCAGAATGATACCAATGATCAAATGCATCCGATGATTCCATCGGCAGTTCAATCAACCCCTCATGCCGCCCATCCGCAAGCCTCTTATACATTTCAAGCCCGAGCATATCCTTCTTAATATATCCTTTGAACCGACGAAAGTTGGCTGTATACGCAACCTTGCAATACTTCAGATAAAGCGCCAGGTTCATTTCACGGTGATGGCCTGCATAATCGCTGCGAAACTTTCCGGCTCGGACATACCCGGCAAATCGAGCGGTTTTTGCCTTGCCTAAATCGGTATCCGCTCGATACCAGTTAGGATAGTATTTCCAGATAACGCCTTTCGGTATGGTGCCATATCGCATATCGAGAGGCAACTCTTTCACGGTTTCCCTGTAAACGCGCAACCAGTCTTTTGTGATCCGTTTGGCCATCCGTGTGAATCGTTTCAATGTATGTAAAAATTTTCTAGAATCTTGGGCGCTTAAATTTAGAAAACTTGGATTATTGATCTTGCCCTTCGCGCTTAATTCCAGGGAAAGGTCCCACTCCGACCAGTAGCAGTAATAGGTATCCTCATAATAGGTTACATGAACCATCGTCCAGTCTTTGGGGTTGGGGCCGAATCGCATCGGAAATCGCCATACCCTGTCACTGTTACTGAATTCAGGTTGTATCAGGTTGATATCATTAATAAACTGCGGAAAAAGGCCAACGATTTCATCATTCACGATCGACCACCCGTTTTAAACGTCAACTTATCCGCCTGGTGCCATGGGGTTCTGGTATTTGACAACAGAGTTTGGATTTTCCCCGGCGGCAAGAGGAAAATATATGATATGGTCACATAGTGGAGTCAAAGTGTTGTTCGGGAACATTTATAGAAGGTCTCCATAATCCCCACCGATGGTTTTATGCTCAGAAATCGAGCGGGCTTTTTGCCTCCTTGATCGTCCGGCTTTTGATCGTATGCGTATATATCATGGTGGTTCGGACATCGCTGTGCCCCAATAATTCCTGTATCGTCCGGATATCATAATTTGCCTGGAGCAAATGACTGGCAAAGCTGTGGCGAAACGTATGGGATGAGACGCGCTTGGCAATTCTTGACGTCCTTACCGCAG
>DUZK01000211.1 GCA_013349495.1 Deltaproteobacteria bacterium | reverse complement strand
TGATGTTTCAAGAAAAAGAAATTGATCTCTTTGATCGGCTGTGAGCCTGCTATTTTTCAATCTATCTATCAAAGGCTGAACCGATTCTTTCACATTGGTGAGTATCCGCTCTTCGATTTCTTTTTTTTCTTCTTGAAATTTTTTCAGCAAGACCCTTAACGTCGAATTTGTTTCTTCTAAATCGTCGTTTGTCCTCTTCAATTCTTCTTCGCGAGCCAATAGAGCCGCTTCAGCTTGTATTCGTTCAGTGATTTCTATCCTCAGCCTTTCGTTCGTTTCTCTGAGCTCAGCAGTCCTTTCTTCAACGCGCTTCTCCAATTGTTCATGGGACTGGCGAAGCTGATTTTCCATAATCCATTTTGAACCTAAGGCAATAGCAAACTGATAGATTTCCAATGGATGAAACGGTTTTCGAATGTAAAGCAGTTTATGAGCAGGATGGACCCTTTTTGCAATATCCCTTGGATCTACGTCTGAGTAGGCCGTGATTATCACGATTTCGACATTCGGATCAATAGCGCGAATACGCTCGGCAGTTAAGATACCGTCCGGACCCGGAGGCATCATTACATCCATAAAAGCCACCGCAAAAGGGTTTTTATCTGCTTTGGATTTCTTTACCGCTTCAATGGCTTCGTCCCCCCTGTTGGCAGATCGTTAGATCAAACAATTGGGGAGGCGCTGCTTTTGCTTCTCCACTCTGATGGTTGAAATCCGGTTCAGAAAAGTCGGAAGATAATAATTGATCGATTGTTAAAGGTGAGAGAACGCGCTTGATAAGAGCCGAGATTGTCGGCTCATCATCAACAGCCAATATTCTTAATGGTGTTTCATACGGTATCATATCAATAGCTCTTATTATTTAGGCAAGCCGTGAATGAAATCCAAGCAATGTATGTCCCAACCCAACAGATTGATAAACAGTGAGTGGAAATATAGAACAAAAACGATGCGGATTGTCAAACATAGTGTATCGTGAGCAACAAGTCGGCCGACTCCTTAATCCATTTTAGCCTGAGATCTCTCTTGAAAAACCCACGCAAAAACCGATAAGAGATCACTTTGCGTTAGTTTCTATTGCCATTCTGATAAATGAGTGGCGATTAACCGGATTGATACGATATTTTTGGAGCCACTGCGGTAGAGCGTAAAATGATGGACTACAGAAGGGTGATAATATATTTTTCCGGCACCGTATAGCTACTCATCCGTGGTATTGGCGCGGGGTCTGAAGGGCAGACCCCGCTTATAGTTGTCTTTGCCGATATTAATCGGTTTACGGTGCTGCTTTCAAAAGCTCAGCCAGTGCCGCACGGACACCTGAAGCGTAATCCGAATGGACTTTCTCGAAATGTCCCAGTTGGCGTTCGATAATGTCATCCGGAACCCCTTGCATGGCCTCGGCGATGTTGGAGAAGAGCCGTGCTTTCTGACCCTCATCGAATAGATTGAACAATGCTTGTGGCTGGCCGTAATCGTCGTTTCCTTCGCGATGGTTGTAGCGGTCGGCATCACCGGATATCTTCAGCGGGGGCTCGGCAAAATCCGGATTTTCCACCGGGCCTTTAAAAGAGTTCGGCTCGTAATAGGCATCCGGGTTGTCTTTAAAATTCGGTGTGAACCGCATGTGCCCGTCTTTATGATAATGATTCACCGGGCATTTCGGTGCGTTGATGGGCAGGGCCTCGTAATGGGTGCCGAGGCGGTAGCGGTGTGCGTCGGCATAAGAGAAGACCCGCGCCTGCAGCATCTTGTCCGGTGAATAACCGATGCCGGGCACGATATTCGAGGGTGAATAGGCGGCCAGCTCAACCTCGGCGAAGTAATTGTCCGGATTTCGGTTCAGTTCCATGATGCCGACATCGATCAGCGGGTAATCGCCATGGGGCCACACCTTGGTCAGGTCGAACGGGTTGTAGGGTGTTTTTTCTGCGTCCGCTTCCGGCATCACTTGCACGCTGAAGCGCCATTTCGGGAAATCGCCGTTTTCGATAGCGTAGTAGAGATCTTCCTGTGTGGACTCCCGGGTCCTGCCGACGACCTCCGTTGCCTCGGCGTTGGTCCAATGCTTGTGGCCCTGCACGGTCTTGAAGTGAAATTTTACCCAGAACCGTTCGTTTTTGGCGTTGATGAAGCTGTACGTGTGGCTGCCGTAGCCGTTGATGTGGCGCACTCCGATGGGCAGGCCGCGATCCGACATCAGGATGGTCACCTGATGGAGCGATTCCGGAGACAGGGACCAGAAGTCCCACATGGCAGTCGCCGAGCGGAGATTGGTCTTCGGATGCCGCTTCTGAGTATGAATGAAATCCGGAAACTTGTATGGGTCGCGGACGAAAAAGACCGGGGTATTGTTTCCGACCATATCCCAGTTGCCTTCCTCGGTGTAGAACTTCAATGCAAAGCCGCGCACATCCCTTTCCGCATCGGCGGCACCGAGCTCGCCGGCTACCGTGGAGAAGCGGGCGACCATCTCGGTCTTCTTGCCGACTGCGGAGAAGATCTTGGCTTTGGTAAACCGGGTGATATCGTGGGTTACGGTTAAGGTGCCGTGCGCTCCCCAGCCCTTGGCATGAACCACCCGCTCGGGAATCCGCTCCCGGTTCTGATGGGCCAGCTTCTCAATGAGCTGATAGTCCTGGATCAGCACCGGACCGCGAGGGCCTGCGGTCATTGCGTTCTGATTGTCGGCGACGGGGGCGCCGGCCGATGTGGTTAACCTCTTTTTTTCTTGCGACATGGTGTTACTCCTTTCTTTCATGGGTTATTAAAAAGTTGGTGAGCAACGCCCTATATACAGGCGCTATATATCACAATCCGGAAATAAGCGAGTTATTTTCAGGATAACGATTATTTATATTTGTTGATAATAATTCTCCTTTTATGGTTAAATTTTTTTCCTTTGACCCTCATTTTTTTTGGCATTCGGGGCAGATCCCGAAAAAATCGAGCCGATGGTTGGTAATTTTAAATCCAGTTTCCTGTATGAGCTCATGGGTCATATCCGCCAATGCCGAAAGACTTGGATCCATGATAGTTCGACACTCGGTGCAGACTAAATGCGGGTGCGGATACGGCTTATTGCCATCGTACCGATTGCTGCCGTCCGTGAATCCGAGTTCAAGGACTTCACCGAATTCTTTAACAAGAGCAACGCTTTTATATACTGTGGCCAGGCTTGTGGTTGGAAAAAGCCTCTTGACTTGCTCGTAAATTTTTTCCACCGATGGATGACCTTTGCTTGTTGCCAATATTTTCAACACGGCCATCCGTTGGGGTGTAATTCGATGTTGATTCGCTTTGAGCTTGTCAATCATCTGATTGAGTCTGGTTTTAAAATCCGTCATCGCTATCTATGGACAAGAATAATTTAATGGTATAGGAAATTTTTGGGGACGCTGATAAACGCAGATTATTTAGATTAAGAAAAAAAAGATTATTATCAGTGTGTATCTGCGGATATTTGCGTCCTATTTAATTTGATAATGATTATTTGTATCAAGAAATAATGATTATCGATAACATTAATAACAAAGAACAGATCCTGTCAAGAAAAATTTCGGAAATTATACTTTACCTTGTGCCATGGATTGTGCTTAATTCCCCAAGTTGTCTCCAAATGTCGGAATGGAAAAAAAGGAGTCGATAGCGCATGAACCGAATCGAGGAATTTAAGAAGCAGGCGGCCTTTAAAGCAGTGGAACAGATCGCTTCAGGTATGGTGATAGGACTCGGCACCGGAAGCACGGCAAAATATGCAGTGGAACGCATCGGTGAACTCTATCAAATCGGCGAATTGAAAGGTATCGTCGGTATTCCCAGCTCCGTTCAAACTGAGAAACTGGCACTTGCTGTCGGCTTGCCGCTCACCACCTTTGAAACGCATCCGGTTATCGATATTAATATCGACGGCGCCGATGAAGTGGATGTGCAGTTGAATTTGATCAAAGGCGGTGGTGGAGCGCTTCTGCGTGAAAAGGTAATCGCCCAGGCGAGTCGTCGAAATGTGATTATCGTGGATGAGACCAAAATATCGGATCAACTGGGAACGAACTGGGCATTACCCATCGAGGTGGTACCCTTTGCCGGACCGTCTGAGAAAAGATTTCTTGAAGAATTGGGCGCCAAGGTAACGATCCGAAAGAATGATGACGGTAGTTTATTTAAAACCGACCAGAATAATTTGATCCTGGATGCCGATTTCGGTCCCATGACTGATCCGGCTGGATTGGCCGCACAACTGGATAATCGAGCCGGAATTGCCGGTCAGGGTCTGTTTATCGGGTTGACCCGCGAGGTGATCATTGCCGGCGGTGATGGTATCCGGCATATGACTCGATGAGCATTCCAACTTTTTTCCCATATCTTCATCCTGTTTCATTTTTTCCTTGACGTGATATCCACTCTTTTTTATAATCACATTATAGCTAAAATGTAACTAATTGAAAAAGGCAAAATTTTCCTTAACTCAAAAAATTTCAACCTTCACCCGACGGATGGAGGTTGTTTTGAGTTAAGTGCCGCCTGCAACCCATAATTAATCAAAACGTATGCCATGGATTCAGGTAATATAGAAGGGGAAAAAAATGAGGTATGCAGAGACAGGGTTTAATTTAGAAGTTGATCTAACCCGGGGAAACATTGAGAGGGTCGCAACGGACCCAGGAGACACCGAGCTTTATCTGGGGGGTCTAGGTACTAACGCCAAGATATTATGGGATAGGGTTCCCCCTGAAGTTGAACCTTTTTCTCCCGATAACCTATTAATATTTGCCGCCGGTCTTTTATGCGGCACACCTGCGACCGGTTGCAATCGTACCATTGTTTCCACCATTTCTCCTCAGACTAGGTTGATGGCATTTTCAATGATGGGGGGGTTTTGGGCGCCGGAATTGAAGTATGCAGGCTATGACAAAGTGATCCTTCGCGGCAAGTCCCCCGATCTGGTTTATTTATGGATAAACAATGACCAAGTGGAAATACGTGATGCTTCTCATTTGCAGGGTAAAGGCGCTATTGAAACCTCGGAACTGATTCGACAGGAGTTGAAGGAGCCGAAAGCCCAGGTGGCTGCCATCGGTCTGGCCGGTGAAAACAGGGTCTATTTCGCTTCCATCGAGCAAAGCAAGTCCAGTGCCAGCCGGGGCGGAATAGGGGCCGTTATGGGAGACAAAGGATTAAAGGCGATCGCCGTTCGTGGAACAAAAGACGTCAATATTGCCCAACCGGTTGAATTCCTGGAGCTCTGCAACGAAGTGCTGGAATACATAAAATTCCGGGAAGAGAATCCAATTCCGGGGGTAATGCCAATTTTAGCCGGGCTAGGGTCACCGCAAGAGATGAAAGTCCATGATGAGAAATGGCACACCGAGAACTTCATGTGGGGAAATTCCCGCGTCCGCAAAAAGGATTTCTGGAATGAGGAAATTGCAAAAGAGTGGACGGACACCATGGAAAATGCGCGGAGGCGGTTGATCAGTTGCTTTAACTGTCCGATGGAATGTGGGGCAACCATTTCCCTGCCTGGACTTCCAACATACATGATGAAATGCTTCACGAAACTGACGTATGCCATGGCGGCCATGTCAGATTTGGATTTCGGTTTGAGAATCGCTCAACGGGCTACGGAGTACGGAGTGGACGGATTTTCAACCCCGCAAGTTATGGCCTTTGCCCTTGAACTTTATGAAAACGGCGTTTTATCTGACGATGACATGCCGGGAATGCCGTCCGACACCGAGGGGAGGTTTTACTGGTTACTGGATAAAATTGTTCGGCGGGAAGGCATAGGCGATGTTTTGGCCAATGGTACGTATTGGGCGGCCAAAGAGATTGGTAACGGCGCAGAAGCATATGCGCATAATAATATTAAAAAACATGAGCAGCTGCCGCTCAAACTGTCAATGCTGAATCCCATTTATTTCCTGATGTATGCCACCGGTGAGAAAATAAACATTACTCAAATTGAAGGGCAGTTCCCCCAGGCGCCTTATCCCAAGAGAGAGCAGAGAGAAGAGTTTGTGAAGGATTGGTTCCAGGTTCCCGATGAAAAATTCAAGCAATATTTTTTGGATTGGGAGCTGCGCGGAGAAAAATCAATCCCCTATTATCCGACGGTTGAAATGACCTGTGATATTGTCGACTGGCAGGAGCGGATGCACTACATCGATGACGCCCTCGGCATGTGCGCCGGATTGTCATCGTTTCCCCTGAAACCGCCGTATCATATACACAATTACCCGAAATTTATCTCATCCGGTGCCGGGATCGATATGGATGAAGCCAAACTGACACAAGCAGCCAAGAGGTACCGAACGTTAGTTAGAGCCGTTAATATAAGAAGGGGCATGAGAAGAAAAGATGACAAGCCGCCTGAGAACCATTGGAAGAAAAGATTTCCCGAACTCGAAAAGGAGCTCCTGGATGGGTATTACAAATTCAAGGGGTGGAATAATGACGGGGTTCCTACGAAAGAATCCTTACATGAATTGGGTTTGGATTACGTGAGCGGAGACTTCATAAAGCGGGGGATATTGACGGATAATGGCGGTGCGCCATCCAAAGAGACGTCTGCGGAAAACGAGAAAAAATAACATGAAGGGGGTGGTAACCGTGACGGGTGGAAATAAAAAGAAAAAAGTTAAAACGATAAAAATAGATACCGATAAATGCAATGGCTGCCGGGCATGCGAGGTCATCTGCTCCGCCTTTCACGCCGCTCCGAAATACAGCGGTAATAATCCGGCGAGGTCCCGTATCCGGGTGATTCGCGACCCACTGGCAGACATATATGTTCCTGTACACGCGGGTGAGTACGCTGTAGCCGAATGTGCCGGCAGAGAAAAATACACGATCGACGGAAAGGAATACGACGAATGTTCCTTCTGCCGGGCTTCATGCCCATCCAGGCCCGAGTTTAAAGAACCCGATTCCGGTCTCCCTCTGAAATGCGACATGTGTGAAGGCGAAGAAGAACCCTTGTGTGTTAAGTGGTGCATGGTTGATGCCCTGACCTACGAAGAAAGGGAAGAGGAAGCCGAAGAACAGGAGGAACAGGAGGAACTGGAGATCGGATTGGAATCACTGGCAGACAAATACGGAATGCAGAAATTAAAGGATGCCATAGCACGAATGTCTAAGAAGGACTAGAAGTGGTTTTAAATATTTTAAAACCACTTCTAAAATATTTAATCGAAAAAAGAGGAATAATATAGACAGTGGAAACAGTCGCTCCCTTCAAAGAAGTAATCGATGAGATAAAAGAGGCTGGTGGAGAAGCCTTTAAATTATGCTTTCAGTGCGGATTGTGCGATACGGTTTGTCCGTGGAACAGGGTCAGACCATTCAGCATTCGCAAGATCAT